>NZ_CP066786.1:4040000-4145000 GCF_016598595.1 Martelella lutilitoris | reverse complement strand
CATCGGACATTATCTCGAGAAGCTGGTCTAAAAAGACTGGCGTCTTTTTAGTTTGTTTTGCGCTCACGGATGAGCGGTCCTTCGGACCTATCCTCCGCGGGGGCGGCGAACGATCGCCGACGCGCTAGCGCGCTGAGGTTTAAAGACGTCGAGTCTGAAAGAAATAAGGCTGCCGACTTTGTTGGGTCGGTGGTCCGATCGTGTTGATGGCATCGTCCGGGTTGTACAAAAGGCCGGACAAAATGATGAACATCAGCAATGAGAACGATCAAGTGTCTTAAGGGCATTTGGTGGATGCCTTGGTATGCACAGGCGATGAAGGACGTGATACGCTGCGAAAAGCCGTGGGGAGCTGCGAATAAGCTTTGATCCATGGATATCCGAATGGGGAAACCCACCTTAGATATCTAGAAAATCATTCCGGTTGGAATGATTTGTCTGGAATTATTTGATCTCACGCCCCGTACCGCAGGTCTTCGACCTGCTGGGGCTGCGATGGCGCGCCGCATCAGCGGCGACGGCCGGTCGGCCTTGCGGTGCTTAGCACCGAATTCTTTTTCCACGTTGGTTTGGGAAATGAAATCCGAAGGAGCCACGCTCCTGAGGCAAGCGCGACTGCGCGTCGGCCATTTTTGGCCGCCCCGTCCGGAGCGAAGCGATCGAAGATCGCGACAGCGTGAGGACAAAACAGATCAGTCGGGTTGCCGATAGGCAACCGGAATGGTTTCTAGATATCGCTAAAAGGTATCTTAATCTGAATACATAGGGTTAAGAAGCGAACGCGGGGAACTGAAACATCTAAGTACCCGTAGGAAAGGACATCAATCGAGACTCCGCAAGTAGTGGCGAGCGAACGCGGATGAGGCCAGTGGCAATGATGAATGAAGCAGAACAGGTTGGGAAGCCTGGCGAGATGGGTGATAGCCCCGTATGCGTAGAACAGTCATTGTCCTTGAGTAGGGCGGGACACGTGAAATCCTGTTCGAACATGGGGCGACCACGCTCCAAGCCTAAGTACTCGTGCATAACCGATAGCGAACCAGTACCGTGAGGGAAAGGTGAAAAGCACCCCGACAAGGGGAGTGAAAGAGAACCTGAAACCGGATGCCTACAAACAGTCGGAGCCCGTTCTTCAAATTCTTCGAATTTGAGAACGTTTTTTATGTCTCGCGCCCCGTACCGCAGGTCTTCGACCTGCTGGGGCTGCGACGGCGCGCCGCATAAGCGGCGACGGCCGGTCGGCCTACGGGCGCCAATTGGCGTCGTTGTAGCGCGACCGCGCGTCGGCCATTATTGGCCGCCCCGTCCGGAGCGAAGCGATCTAGGATCGCGACAGCGTGAGGACAGAAGATACGGCGAACAAATGCGAAGCATTTGATGAGCGGGTGACGGCGTACCTTTTGTATAATGGGTCAACGACTTAGTGTATCTAGCAAGCTTAAGCCGGTAGGTGGAGGCGCAGCGAAAGCGAGTCTTAATAGGGCGATTGAGTTAGATGCATTAGACCCGAAACCGAGTGATCTAGCCATGAGCAGGTTGAAGGTTGGGTAACACCAACTGGAGGACCGAACCCGCATCTGTTGCAATAGATTGGGATGACTTGTGGCTAGGGGTGAAAGGCCAATCAAACTCGGAGATAGCTGGTTCTCCGCGAAATCTATTTAGGTAGAGCGTTGAATGAATACCCTCGGGGGTAGAGCACTGGATGGGCTATGGGGACTCACCGTCTTACTGATCCTAACCAAACTGCGAATACCGAGGAGTACTGTTCAGCAGACACACGGCGGGTGCTAACGTCCGTCGTGAAAAGGGCAACAACCCTGACCTCCAGCTAAGGTCCCCAAGTCATGGCTAAGTGGGAAAGGATGTGAGGATCCCAAAACAACCAGGATGTTGGCTTAGAAGCAGCCATCATTTAAAGAAAGCGTAACAGCTCACTGGTCTAAATAAGGGTCTTTGCGCCGAAAATGTACCGGGGCTCAAGCCATGCACCGAAGCTGAGGATGTGGATTTATCCACGTGGTAGCGGAGCGTTCCGTAGGCTGATGAAGGGAGACCCGTGAGGGCTCCTGGAGGTATCGGAAGTGCGAATGTTGACATGAGTAACGATAAAGAGGGTGAGAGACCCTCTCGCCGAAAGACCAAGGGTTCCTGCTTAAAGTTAATCTGAGCAGGGTTAGCCGGCCCCTAAGACGAGGCGGAAACGCGTAGTCGATGGGAACCACGTTAATATTCGTGGGCCAGGCGGTGGTGACGGATTGCACAAATCGTACATTCTTATTGGATTGAGTGTGCGGTGGAGCGGTTCCAGGAAATAGCCCCGTCGTGAGACCGTACCCGAAACCGACACAGGTGGTCAGGTAGAGTATACCAAGGCGCTTGAGAGAACTGCGTTGAAGGAACTCGGCAAATTGCACGCGTAACTTCGGAAGAAGCGTGACCCTTTGATACGCAAGTATCGGAGGGTGGCACAGACCAGGGGGTAGCGACTGTTTATCAAAAACACAGGGCTCTGCGAAGTCTTTAAGACGACGTATAGGGTCTGACGCCTGCCCGGTGCTGGAAGGTTAAGAGGAGATGTGCAAGCATTGAATCGAAGCCCCAGTAAACGGCGGCCGTAACTATAACGGTCCTAAGGTAGCGAAATTCCTTGTCGGGTAAGTTCCGACCTGCACGAATGGCGTAACGACTTCCCCGCTGTCTCCAACGCAGACTCAGTGAAATTGAATTCCCCGTGAAGATGCGGGGTTCCTGCGGTCAGACGGAAAGACCCCGTGCACCTTTACTATAGCTTTACACTGGCATTCGCCAAGGCATGTGTAGGATAGGTGGTAGGCTTTGAAGCAGGGACGCCAGTTCTTGTGGAGCCATCCTTGAAATACCACCCTTATCTTCGTGGATGTCTAACCGCGATCCGTGATCCGGATCCGGGACAGTGTATGGTGGGTAGTTTGACTGGGGCGGTCGCCTCCTAAAGAGTAACGGAGGCGCGCGATGGTGGGCTCAGACCGGTCGGAAATCGGTCGTCGAGTGCAATGGCATAAGCCCGCCTGACTGCGAGACTGACAAGTCGAGCAGAGACGAAAGTCGGTCATAGTGATCCGGTGGTCCCGCGTGGAAGGGCCATCGCTCAACGGATAAAAGGTACGCCGGGGATAACAGGCTGATGACCCCCAAGAGTCCATATCGACGGGGTTGTTTGGCACCTCGATGTCGGCTCATCGCATCCTGGGGCTGGAGCAGGTCCCAAGGGTTTGGCTGTTCGCCAATTAAAGCGGTACGTGAGCTGGGTTCAGAACGTCGTGAGACAGTTCGGTCCCTATCTGCCGTGGGTGTAGGAATATTGACAGGATCTGTCCCTAGTACGAGAGGACCGGGATGGACGTATCTCTGGTGGACCTGTTGTGGCGCCAGCCGCATAGCAGGGTAGCTATATACGGAATGGATAACCGCTGAAGGCATCTAAGCGGGAAACCAACCTGAAAACGAGTGTTCCCTATCAGAGCCGTTGTAGACGACAACGTTGATAGGCCGGGTGTGGAAGCGCAGCAATGTGTGAAGCTTACCGGTACTAATCGCTCGATCGGCTTGATCGTTCTCATTGTTCATGTTCATCGCAACGCGATGAACACGATCTTTTTGTCCTGACGCTGTCGCGGCTTCGCCGCTGCGCTCCGACGGGCCGCTTCGCGACGCAGGCAAGCTGCTGAGGGTCGTCCCTCGACAGGCATTGCGACTGCTGACTGACGAAGCGCCAATACAACAACAGACCTCACGTCCTTGTATCCTTGCTCCTGCATCGCGGGGGAAGGCCGAAGCCAAAGGCTTCGCAAGGCCGACCGGCCGCCGGCGCTCATGCGCCGCCCCGTCCGGAGCGAAGCGGCGCAAGCCGCGACAGCGTGAGGACAAAACAAACCCTTCCAGCTTCTCGAAAACATGCTGCATTTGGCCGACCTGGTGGCTATGGCGGGGTCCTTAACACCCGTTCCCATTCCGAACACGGCCGTGAAATGCCCCAGCGCTGATGGTACTTTGTCTTAAGGCACGGGAGAGTAAGTCGCTGCCAGGTCTGCCAAATGCAACATTGTTTATGTGTTCACGCTATCGTGGCCTTCGGCCACGCTGCACACGGCGCGCCGAACAATCGGCGACGCGCGGTCGCGCTGAGCAAAGAATATCTTCTCACAACAATACGGCGACTGCCGATAACAAGCCGCCGCAAAAGGCGGCTTTTTTGTTGCCGCAAACATAACGCGGGGTGGAGCAGCCCGGTAGCTCGTCAGGCTCATAACCTGAAGGCCGCAGGTTCAAATCCTGCCCCCGCAACCAACAAGACAAACAAACCCGTCGCAACAGCGGCGGGTTTTGTCGTTCTTCTAGACTCGCAAAGGGCTTGCCGCTTCGTCCAGGCTAGGAACCGACCCAGTTCACCGGCACGCATATCGACCATCGGGATGACACGGGCTTCACCGCGGATGGCGCATTCGTTTCGCTCGATGCACCGCGCCACGCGGGAAGGGCCAGTTGGCCGGGCATCAACTCCGCTGATAGGCTCCGGGTGACATGCCGACATGACGGCAGAAGGCTGTGTTGAAGGCGCTGACCGAAGCATAACCGACCCGTTGGGCGATTTCCGCCTTTGCGACCTTCTGGTGCAAAAGCTGCTTTGCAAGTGCCATGCGCCAGCCCGTGACATAGTTCATCGGTGTCACGCCAATCTCGCGCTGGAAGCGGGCATAGAAAGTCGACCGGGACATTGATGGGCCTGGTCAAAGGCATCGCGGCGGATTATGCCGTAAAAAACATACGGGCCAACGCCCTTCTTCCGGGCGGCACAGACACGGGGATGGCGGGCGATCAATCGCAGGAGGATTGGGCCGCCGGTCTCCATGCGATGAAGCGGATAGCCCAGCCGGAAGAAATCGCGCAGGCCGCGTTGTTTTTTGGCGGGGCCTGCATCGAGCTTCGTGACAGGTTCCGCGCTATTCGCGGACGGCGGAAATTCGGCGGTGAAATAGGCGGTATCTTTCACCGCGGTCGTTTGGGCTGAACGGCTCGAACGACCGATCCGGGTAGAAAGCGGTTCCAAGCCCATGAAGCATGAATGGCCGCTCAGCTCATTATCTGAGTTCAAACCCGCCAGTCCGGAAAGCTCCCCCGTTTCTGCCGGTCCGGAAGGCCGCCCGTTTCGGTCGTTCAAGCGCGTTCTCGATTTCCCTGAAAGCTGCCGATCCGCGCAGGTCGCTGCAGTGTCTATCCTGTCCCGACCGGATGGAACTGCTACTTCCATGCCTATGTAAAATGTCAGACAGAGACGTTTCCGGTCAGGCATTGCTCTGGAAATCCGGCATCGGCAACGCCAACTATGTACAGAATGATCGAGAGCCAGCGGCCGAGCGGTACGACGGAAGCGACGCGCTAAAAGATGACGGTAGATTTCGACTTCGACAACAGCTACGCGCGTCTCGGCGCCGCCTTCCACCGGCCAACCGTGCCGTCGCCCGTCGCCGCGCCGCGTCTCCTGAAGCTGAACCGGCCACTCGCCGAGGAACTCGGGCTCGACGCAGATATGTTGGACAATGGTGAAGGGACTGAAGTCTTAGCCGGCAACCGGCTCCCAGCAGGCGCCGAGCCGCTCGCGGCCGCTTACGCCGGACATCAATTCGGAAACTTCGTGCCGCAACTCGGCGATGGGCGCGCCATCCTCCTCGGCGAGGCCGTCGACCGACAGGGTCGGCGTCGCGACATTCAACTGAAGGGGGCCGGCCCCACCATCTTCTCGCGCAGCGGCGACG
Source organism: Martelella lutilitoris (assembly GCF_016598595.1). NCBI lineage: Bacteria > Pseudomonadati > Pseudomonadota > Alphaproteobacteria > Hyphomicrobiales > Aurantimonadaceae > Martelella > Martelella lutilitoris. The sequence continues at coordinate 4,139,205 of NZ_CP066786.1, read as the reverse complement.
GACGGGCAGCGCTCGGCCCGGTCCTGCGCGAGTATCTCGTCAGCGAGGCCATGGCCGCGCTCGGAATCCCAACCACGCGGGCGCTGGCCGCGGTCGCGACGGGAGAGCGGGTCTACCGGGAAACGGCCCTGCCGGGCGCGGTCCTGACACGGGTCGCCTCCAGCCATATCCGCGTCGGCACGTTTCAGTTCTTCGCGGCACGGGGCGACAACGAAGCGGTTCGAAAACTCGCCGACCATGTGATCGACAGGCATTACCCCGAGGCCGCAGGCGCTTCCAATCCCTACCGCGCTCTTCTCCAGGGCGTCTGCACCCGCCAGGCGGAACTCGTCGCGCGCTGGATGCAGATCGGCTTCGTGCACGGCGTCATGAACACCGACAATATGTCGATCGCCGGGGAAACGATCGACTACGGCCCGTGCGCCTTCCTCGACGCCTACGATCCCGCGACCGTCTTTTCCTCGATCGACCGGAACGGGCGTTACGCCTACGCCAACCAGGCCCGCATTGCGCACTGGAACCTCGCCCGTCTGGCAGAATGTCTGCTTCCGCATCTCGATCCGGACGAAAACAAAGCCATTGAAGCCGCGCAGGAGGTCCTCTCCGGCTTTGCGGACGCGTTCAACACCGCTTATGTCGACGGCTTTCGCGCGAAGATCGGTTTGCAGACACCGCAAAAGGAAGACGCCGCGTTGATCGAGGATCTTCTTGGTCGCATGGCACGGCAGAAGGCGGACTTCACCCTGACCTTCCGCAATCTCGGCAAAGCGGCGGAAAGCGAGCAGGCCGACGGGGCGGTGCGCGGTCTCTTTGCTGATCCAACCGCCTACGACGACTGGGCGGCGCGCTGGCGTCAGCGCCTCGAGGCCGAACCGGGAGAGCCGGGTGAACGTCGCGCTGCGATGGATGCGGTGAACCCGGCGATCATTCCGCGCAACCACCTCGTCGAGGAAGCGCTTGCCGCCGCGATGGCCGGCGACCTGGCACCCTTCGAACGCTTGAACGAAGCGCTGGCCACGCCCTTCGAGGATCAGGCGGCGTTCGCCGATTATGCCGGCCTTCCGCCGGTGCCCGAGACGGCCTACCGTACCTTCTGCGGCACGTAAACGCGTGGCCTGCGAGCGACGCAATCCTATTCGGCGGACCGGGGATCGGCTCTTTCAATGGAGCCACCGCATCTCGCTTCACATCGGGCGTCATCATTTCTTTGAAGCCACACCCTTCAGGGTCGCTTTGTCCAACATGGCCTCCGCGAGCAACCTCTCCAGCCGGGCATTCTCACCCTCGAACGCCTTGAGCTTGCGGGCTCAGGCCACCGAATATGATCATTGCGGCGAGCGGCATCATGCCGCCGACCGGACATCGGCTGGGGGCGGAATCTGTGCCGGGCAGGTCGGGACTTTCGCCGAAAGAGCTTCGCTTCGATAATGGAGAGCATTTCCGGCCCGCAAGGGATCACCGGAAATGACCTCTGGCTACACGCATGGCCGGACAACTGTGCCCGAGAGCCCATCAGGTCAGGAGGCTTCTGCCACTTCCGGCGGTTCCCTGGCGCCGGTCATGAAGGCGACGGCATCGGACATGGTGTGGTCCTTCGGGTTGATGACGCAGAGCCGCCGGCCGAGGCGATGGACATGGATGCGATCGGCCACCTCGAAGACATGCGGCATGTTGTGCGAGATCAGGATGATCGGAATACCGCGCGACCGGACGTCGAGGATCAGCTCCAGCACCCGGCGGGATTCCTTGACGCCGAGCGCGGCCGTCGGTTCGTCAAGAATGATGACCTTGGAGCCGAAAGCCGCAGCCCGCGCCACCGCCACGCCCTGTCTCTGTCCACCCGAAAGCGTTTCCACCGCCTGATTGATGTTCTGAATGGTCATCAGACCGAGATCGTTCAGCTTTTCGCGGGCGACCCGTTCCATCTCCGGGCGGTCGAGCTGGCGGAAGACCTTGCCCATGAAGCCGGATTTGCGCAATTCGCGCCCCATGAACATATTGTCGGCAATCGACAGCGCCGGCGACATGGCAAGTGTCTGGTAGACCGTCTCGATACCGGCTTCGCGGGCATCGTTCGGCGAGGTGAATTTGAGGCGTCGCCCATCCATGTGGATCTCGCCGGAGTCCGGAAGCACGGCGCCGGAGATCGCCTTGATCAGCGTCGACTTGCCTGCACCGTTGTCGCCGATCACCGCCAGGATTTCCCCCGGCATGAGGTCGAAATCGCAATGATCGAGCGCCGTCACCTTGCCGTAGCGCTTGACGAGGTTGCGTGCCTTCAGAAGCGGTTCGGTCATAGTGATACCTTTCTGATCCATTGATCGAGGGCCACGGCGGCGATGATCAGCAGGCCGATCAGGAGATAGGTCCACTGGGCGTCCGCCCCCATGAGCCTGAGGCCCAGCGTGAAGACGCCGACGATCAGCGCGCCGAACAGCGTGCCAAGAACCGAGCCGCGCCCGCCGAAGAGTGAAATGCCGCCGATCACCACGGCGGTGATGGATTCGATATTGCTCAGCTGGCCCGAAGTCGGCGAAACCGAGCCGATCCGCCCGATCAGGGCCCAGCCTGCGAAGGCGCAGATCAGGCCGGACAGGACATAGACCGAAATCAGCGTGCGCCTGACGTTGACGCCGGCGAGTTCCGCGGCTTCGGGATCGTCGCCGACGGCGTAGACATGGCGGCCCCAGGCCGTCTGACGCAGGACATAGGCAAGCACCATCACCAGCACGATCATGAAGATCACGCCATAGGTGAAGACCGCCCCGCCCAGTGAGATCTTGTTGCCGAAGAATTGCAGAAGCGGGGCGTTGGCCTCGATCTCCTGTGCCCTTATGGTCTCGTTGGCCGAATAGAGAAAATTCGTCGCCAGCGCGATCTGCCACATGCCGAGCGTGACGATGAAGGGCGGCAGCTTGACGCGGGCGACCAGGAACCCGTTGATGAACCCGACGGCTGCGCCGCAGGCAAGTCCGCAGACAATCGCCACGCTGGGCGGAAGACCGTAGCGAAATGTGAATTGTCCCATGATAACGGAACTCAGAACCATGATCGCGCCGACGGAAAGATCGATTCCCGCCGTCAGGATGACGAGACTTTGCGCCGCCGCGACAATGCCGATGATCTGGACCTGCTGCAGGATCAGTGTCAGCGCGAAAGGCGAGAAGAATTTCGAGCCCAGCAGTGCACCAAAGACCGCGATCGACAGCAAGAGCACGATCAGCGGCACCAGTGCCGGCGTCTTGTGCAGGGCATGCTGGATCTTGTCGATCAGCCACTCCGGTTCCTGCGCGAATTCAGCGACCTTCGCGGGGCTTTGCGCCAGCGAGGATTCGTAGTCATCCCGCCGTGCCGTCGGTTCCTGCATGTTTCTCACTCCCGAATGTCTCCAGGCACGCAAACCGGACGCTCCGGCCCGCCAGCCTGGCTATCGAAAAACGGGGAGGCCGGTTTGCGGCCTCTCCCAAGGGGTAGAAGAATAGGGATCAACCCCAGCAGAGCTTCATGCCCTCTTCGGCGGAGATCGACTCCACGCCGTCAACCGGGTGATCGGTCACCAGGGTGACGCCGGTATCGTAGAAATTCTTGCCCTCGGTCAGCATCGGCTTGGTTCCGTCGGCGGCAAACGCCGCGATCGCCTCAATGCCTTTCGAGGCCATCAGCAGCGGATATTGCTGCGACGTGGCGCCGATGACCCCGTCGGCGACGTTCTGGACACCGGGGCAACCGCCATCGACAGAGACGATCATGACGTCGTTTTCCCGGCCGATGGATTTCAGCGCCTGATAGGCACCGGCCGCAGCCGGCTCGTTGATCGTGTAGACGACGTTGATCATCGGGTCCTTGGCGAGCAGGTTTTCCATGGCGCGCTGTCCGCCCTCTTCATTGCCGGCCGTGACATCGTTGCCGACGATGCGCGGATCGGTCTCGTCTCCCCAGCGATTGGGGTCGCCCAGATCGATGCCGAAACCCTGCAGGAAGCCCTGGTCGCGCATGACATCGACGGAGGGCTGGCTGACGCCGAGATCGAGCATGGCGATCCGGGCATTGGCGGCCTCGTCGCCGAGCCTTGCGGCAGCCCAGGCGCCGATCAGTTCACCGGCCTTGAAATTGTCGGTGGCGAACGTCGCGTCGGCAGCGTCGATCGGTTCCAGCGAGGTATCGAGCGCGATGACGAGGATGCCGGCATTGCGGGCCTGCTCGACCGAGGGGACAATCGCCGAACTGTCGGACGGCGTGATCAGTATGCCCTTGGCACCGTCGGCAATGCAGGTTTCGACAGCCTGAACCTGGGTTTCATGGTCTCCGTCGATCTTGCCCGCAAAGGTTTTCAGGTCGATTCCGAGTTCCTTGGCCTTGGCGACAGCGCCCTCCTTCATCTTGACGAAGAAGGGATTGGTATCCGTCTTGGTGATCAGGCAGGCCGAGGTGTCGGCTGCCTGCGCGTTCCCGGCAAGAACCGCGACGCCCAGCGCGGTCGCGCAGCAAAGGGCTTTCGCACGCGAAGTGTTGAATAGCATGAAATGTCTCCTCCGTTGACCGTCAGGCTCTCCCAAGCCTGCGTGTGCTGCGGCAAGCGCCGCGATGTCCATAGGAAGCACGATGGAGATGCCCTTTGTCAAGATATTAAATCACTCCGATTTATTTATTGCGTTCAATTTACAATCCGCAGAATATATTGCACCAAGGGCGGAGGATGGAGCTTGAAACGTGACGACGCATTTATCCGGAGACGGTCAGGGAAATAAGAACCTGACGACTTCAAGAGGATCGAACCAATCGGGTGTGCGCGCCCATAATGAACGGCTGGTGTTGTCCACGATCCGCCGCAACGGCCCGCTGGCCAAGGCCGAGATTGCGCGCAGGACCGGGCTTTCGATCCAGACAAGCGCCGTAATCGTGCGTTCCCTGGAGCAGGAAGGCCTTTTGAAACGTGGCGAGCCGGTGCGCGGCCGAATCGGCCAACCATCGGTTCCGATGGGGCTGGCTCCAGATGGCGCCTTCTTCTTCGGCCTCAAAATCGGACGCCGATCGGCCGATATCGTCCTGCTCAATTTCATCGGCGATGTTCTGGACAGCGCCCATCTCGTCTACGACTATCCGCGTCTCGACGATATGATGGCTTTCGTCCTGCCGGCGATTGCCGGAATGCGGGCCACCGTCCCGCAGGAGCGTCTGGCCGGCCTCGGCATTGCCATACCGTTCCGCATCTGGGACTGGGCGCGTATCGCCGGCGCCCCGGCCGGCCGGATGGATGAGTGGCGTACCCGCGACATCCGCGCGGAGCTGGAGGCCAGTCTCGGGTTGCCGGTCTACCTGCAAAATGACGCCTCGGCGGCCTGTGGCGCGGAACTGGCCTTCGGCAAGGGACAGCGCCCGCAAGATTTCCTGCATTTCTTCATCGGCTATTTCATTGGCGGCGGTCTGGTGCTCGACAACCGGCTATACACCGGTCGTTCCGGCAATGCGGCAGCCTTAGGCTCCCTGCCGATCGCGCAGGCGGATGGCTCGTATCGTCAACTGGCGGACACGGCTTCGCTCTGCCTGCTGGAGCGGGCGATGGCCTTGGCCGGGCAATCTAGTGAATGCCTTTGGGGGCCGCCGGATGACTGGGTGGTCGAAGCCAGCCTGCTGGAGCCGTGGCTGGACGAGACCTGCAGGAGCCTGGCCGTTGCTATCATAGCCTCCTGCTGCGTCGTCGATGTCGGAACCGTGCTGATCGATGGCTGGCTGCCGGGCAATGTCCGGGCCGAAATCGTCGCGAGAACGGCGGCGATCCTCGATCGCACCGACGCCCCCGGCATCGAGAAACCCGAAATTGCCGAAGGCACGATCGGGCCGAACGGACGCTCTCTCGGTGCCGCCAGCCTGCCTCTTTCCGACCGTTATCTCGTCGACCTCAACGCCGTGCTGGTTGCGGGATAGGCAGCCCCATCTGCCGCGCGCCGGACAGCGCTTGGCGGATGATGACGAAATGCGCTGGACCAGCGCAACTTCGGTCGCTCCTGCTGTGGCTCGGACGTTCAGCCCTTCCGTGCTGGCGCGGTCGACTGCCTATTGAGCAGCTCGACGCCGATGCTGATCCTTTTTGCCGGGCTGTCGGGGAAGGACGCTCTCTCGGCGAGAAGCTTGACGGCTGCGATCCCCAGTTCCCGCCGGTCGATGCCGACCGTCGTCAGGGACGGCATGGCGTGCGCACCGATCGGCAGGCCGTCGAAGCCGACGACCGATATGTCGTCGGGAACGGAAAGCCCCATGTCCCTGATCGCCTGGATTGCGCTCATTGCGACGACGTCCGATACACAGAACAGCGCCGTCGGGCGCCGCTCCATGCCGGCAAGATGTTTGGCGACTGCGGGACCCGCATTCATGCTGATCATGTCGGTCGAACCCAGGTCGAGAATATGGCGCGTATGATCGAATGTGATGCCCGCGCTCTCCAGCGCATCCCGGAAGCCGATTTCGCGCTGGGCGATCGAGACCCGATAGACATGCGTGACGTGAAGAATTTCGGTGTGTCCGAGTTCGAGCAGGTGGCGGGTCGCCGCCCAGCCGCCGAAATAATAATCGGGCGCAACGCTCGGGAAATTCATCGACTGATCGATCCCGTTGACCAGGACGCCCGGTATTCCGCCCTGCTGCATCTCTTCCAGCAGCCGCGGTTCGTCAATGCCCATCAAAATGGCGGCTTTCGGAAGCGCTTTCCACGAGCGTTCTCCGCGCTTGGAAAGCGCTTCGTCGAGGATGGAAACTTCAACCGTCACGCCTTGCGCGGTGGCCTCGGAAACGATCCCGTCGATGATATCGCCATAAAACGCATCATTGCCGACCATCCTCCCATAGGTGAACAGCGTGACCGTCGAGGGCAGCGTCCGGGGCGGCTGGTTTTCATATTCCAGATAGCCGATCGCCTGCGCCGCGCGCAAAACGGCGTCGCGGTTTCGCCGGCTGACGCCCCGCCGATTGTTGAGGGCCTTGGAGGCTGTTGCGAGCGAAACGCCGGCGGCGGCGGCGACATCCGTCAGCTTTGCGGAGGAGCGGGCGGGTCTGGTGTCTGTGGCATCCTGCCTGTCTTCCGCGTTTGGATTCTTGCCTGGATGCGCCGGTTCCATTGTTTCACTCATCGGTTTTCTTCCCTTCGATTTCGAGAAATACACGAAAGCGCGTCGACCACAAGCGTGTGGAAAATCAAAGCGTAATATAGAAAAAATAGAAAATAAAGAAAAATAGGAAAATTATGGTTGACTGAGAAAATAGTCGGGACCAATATGCCCGCCAACGATTGGTCGTCGTCCTGTCTGCCTCTGGCATTCAAAACGGCGACTGATTTCAAAGGTGGAGCAGCCTTCGGGCGGGCGGAGATATGCCAAAGCGTCCCGGGTTCAGGAGATCATGGCATCGCCGCGCGACGTGGTGGGTCGCCGTAGTACGTTGTCTAGGAAAGTTTGCCCAATGAACGATATGTTTCCTGTTCACGACGAGGGACGGATCATTCCGCCGATCGCGGCAGAAACCCAGCAGGATCTCGAGGCGGTCAAGGCCGATATTCTCGGCAGTATTGAGCGGAATGCCCCCCGGATCGGGTCGCGCAATCCGATGATTGGCGCCGGCGCGGACGATCACCGCTGGCTCTATCCCGAAATCGGCTACTTCTGGACGGATTCATTCTGGATCGGCGAGCTCTGGCTCGCGCACATGCTGACAGGCGATCAGCGCTACAAGAACATGGCGCGGATGCGCAACCTGCATCTCGAGCGCATTCTCAACACGCCGCTGTGGCTGAGCCATGACCTCGGCTTTCTGTTCTCTCTCTCCGCCGTTGCCGACTACAAGCTCACCGGCAACCAGCAGGCGCGCACGCTCGCCCTGCGGGCGGCTGATGCCCTGAAGGGCCGCTTCAACTGGGCCGGCGACTACCTGGTGGCATGGACGGCAAGCCGGGAGAATATGGAACACGCGGCCAAGGTTCAGGGAAAGGTCATCATCGATTCCATCCAGAACCTTTCGCTGCTGCTCTGGGCCTATCAGGAAACCTGCATCGCCTCCTATCGCGATGCGGCCCTCCGGCATGCGGAAACCCTTAAGAAGCACATCGTGCGCAGCGACTACAGCACCTTCCACACCTTCGATTTCGATACCTCCACCGCCATGCCGATCGGCGGCAATACGGCGCAGGGTTATGCGGACGCTTCGTGCTGGAGCCGCGGCCAGGCCTGGGGCATTCACGGTTTCGCGCAACTGGCCGAAACCACCGGCAATCTCGAATTTCTCGAACTGAGCGCCAAGCTGGCCGACTATGCCCTTGAGAAGATGGGCGACGATTACGTCCCTGACTGGGATTATCTGCTTCCGGCCGGCGAAGAGCGGATCAAGGACAGTTCCGCCGGCGCCGTCACATCATCGGGGCTGTTCATTCTGGCCGACGTGCTTTGTCGGATCGGCGATCAAAAGCGCGGCCAGCATTACCGGACCGCCGCCCTGAAAATGCTGTTTGCGCTACGTGAACGGCATGACCTGACGGGCGACCCTGATGCGGAAGGCCTGCTCTCCGCCGGCGCGTCGCACGTGCACGGCGCGAAGGCGCAAGGGCGCCCCAACCTGGCGAACGCCATGCTTCCATACGGAGATTACTACTATTTCGAGGCCGTTCTGAGGGGCCTTGGATATCGCCAGTTTTTCTGGTGACCACAGCGAAGACGAGTATACCAACAACAAATCGGGAGAGAGAAATGAAATTTCGATCACTTATGATCGCAGTGACCTGCATTGCGGGGCTTATGGCTACCGGAGCCGAGGCCAAAACCTACAAGTTCGCGACCAACACCACAGCCGATGTCGGACCTGGCGCTCTGATCGGCGAATTCGTCGAAGCCGTTGACGAAAGAACGGATGGCCGGGTCAAGATCAAGGTCTTTGCGAACGGCGTTCTGGGCAGCCAGGAAGACTATCTTCAGCAGATCCAGAAAGGCGTCGTCGATCTCGGGCTCGTCAACAGCGCCACGCTGGAGAACATCATTCCCGAATTTTCGGTCGTGAACCTGCCTTACGTGTTCCGTACGCTTGACGAATACGGCAAGGTGATGAGCAATCCCGAAATTCAGGATATGCTTTTCGAATCGGCAGAAAGCCACAATTTCGTTCCGCTGGGCTTTTTCTCCAACGGCTTCCGTAGCCTCACCCTGACCAAGCCGGTCAACACGATGGCGGACCTGAAGGGCATGAAGATCCGAACTCTCTCCAGTCAGACCTATGTCGACATGTACACGGCATTCGGTGCGGTTCCGACGCCGATGGCATTCGGCGATGTCTTCCCCGCGCTGCAGCAGGGTGTGATCGACGGCGCTGGCGGCTCCCTGAGCGGCCTTTACGACCTCAACTACGGTCAAGCCGCCAAGTACGCCGCTCTCACGGAGCATACCCGCCTGACCGACTTCGTCGTCGTTAGCGACAAGTTCCGCGAAAGTCTGAGCCCGGAAGACATGGCGATCGTTCAGGAAGAGTTGATGAAGGTCAGCCTCAAGTCGCTTGAATTCATCGACAGCCAGTTCGCCCGCAGCGCAGAGCTCGGAGCTGAAAAATTCGGCGTTACCATTGTCGAGATCGACAAGGCGCCGTTCATGGAAGCTGTCCAGCCGATGTATCAGGAAGCTGCTGAGGATCCGAAGAAGCGCGCATTGCTCGAAGCGATTTTTGCGATCGAAGGCCGTCAGCTCTGATCCTGCTTTCGACTGGATGTACGGTCGTCGGGCCAGAGCCTGATACGCGGCAGTCCTTGTCTTGCCGCCCGGGCTTTGGCTTCCCTTTCTGGCGCTTCCGGTCTTGAAGCATGCAGGGCTTCCCCCAATGCCCTCGCGACCCGTATTTGCTCTTCGGATCGCGGCTGAAAATCGACCGCAACACGCTTTGCGGTATGTTCCGGGAACTGGTCCTATGCAGCAAACCAACGAACTTCCGAACTCTACCCTTACCCATACGCTTGGTCGCGCCTATGCGCTTTTCGGGAAGCTGCTCGGCGCGGTCCTGATGGCCTTGACCCTGGCCATGAGTGCGATGATCACCTATCAGGTTGTCGCGCGATATGTTTTCAATGCGCCAAGCACCCTGACGGAAGGTCTGCTGCGCTATTCCCTGATCTGGCTCGGGCTTCTGGGGGCTGGCTACTGCTTCATGAGCGGCCAGCACCTGAACCTGCCGCTGGTTCTGGAAATGTTGCCAAAGCGGCGCGCGGGCTTTCTCAAGACGGTCAATGCCTGGCTATGCCTGCTTTTCGGCCTCATTCTTTCCTGGTCGGGCTACAACGCGATCTTCGAGAATTCGCGGATGATGGCGCCGATCATCAATATCTCCATCGGCACGCTTCAAAGCGTTCTTCTGATTTCCGGCGTCATGACCGTCGTCTCGCAATGCGTCGAGCTGCTTCGGTTGCGCCGCGCTGGCGAGGCCTCGATTTCCGCGATCGCAATGTCTGCCGTCGTCATTCTGTTCGTCTTCGCGCTGATCTGGTGGTTCTCCGGCACGTCTGTCTACGAATACCTCGTCTATGAACGGCTTGAACTGTTTTCGGTTGTCGTGCTTTTCGGCGTGTTCTTCGTTCTTCTTGCGATCGGGACGCCCATTGCCGTCGGACTGGCGATCTCGGGCATGCTGACGATCAGTCTCCAGCTCGATCCGGCAACCGTGTTTACGACGAGCGGCGAGAAGCTGTTCAACAGCCTGGACAATTTCGGCTTTCTGGCGCTGCCCTGCTTCGTGCTGGCGGGCAATATCATGACGCAGGCCGGTATCGCCCGGCGCCTGATCGACCTCGCCATGCTGATCGGCCGGCGCATTCCGGGCAACCTCTGGCATTCCAACGTCATCGCCAACATGCTGTTCGGCTGCCTTTCCGGCTCCGGCATCGCGGCAGCGACGGCGATTGGCAGCATGATCGCGCCCGTGGCGGAAGAGAAGAAATACGATATGCCGTTCACGACCGCCGTCAATGCGGCCTCGGCACCTGCCGGCATGCTGATCCCTCCATCGGGACCGTTCATCATCTATTCGCTGATCAGCGGCGGGTCCGCATCGATCGTGGCGCTTTTCCTTGCCGGCTACGTTCCGGGCATCATCATGGGCCTGTCTGTCATGGTCGTGGCCTATATCTACGCCCGCCGCAACAAATACCCGACCGACAAGTCGCCCTACAGGGTCTCCGAGGTCATGGTGACGGTGTGGAAGGCGCTGCCGAGCCTTACCCTCGTTCTGGTCGTGATCGGCGGTATCGTCGGCGGTGTTTTCACGGCGGTGGAGGGGGGCGGCATCGCCGTCTTCTACAGTCTCCTGCTCGCCATCGTCTATCGCAGCCTGACCTGGAAGCAGCTGATCCGGGCGACCTACCAGACCGCGATCACCGCCGGAGTGATCCTGCTGCTGATCGCGGCATCCGGGCTGATGAGCTGGAGCATGACGTTTGCCAGCATTCCCGACAGCATCGGCACGTTCCTGACGAGCATCAGCGACAGCAAGTATGCCATCCTTCTCCTGATCAATATCAGCCTGTTGGTCGGTGGCGTCTTCATGGATATGTCGGCGGCCCTGCTGATCTTCACCCCGATCCTCTATCCCGTGGTCACGGCCATGGGCGTCGATCCGGTGCATTTCGGCGTGGTGATGATCTACAACCTGTGCATGGGCGTCGTGACCCCGCCGGTTGGCACGGTTCTGTTCGTGTCCTGCGGCATTACCGGCCAGCCCATCACCCGCGTGGTCCGGCCGCTGCTGCCGATCTTTTTCGTACAGATCGCCGGCCTGCTGCTGATCACATACATCCCCGAACTCAGTCTGTTCCTGCCGCGGCTGTTCGGGATGTAGACGCAAGGGCCGACGATCGGGTTCAATCATCAAGGCCCCCTTCAAGGGGGCTTTCGGACCATCAGTCAGGAATACCAGGCAAATGGCGTATTATTCAAAGTTCTCTGAAAACCCGATGCGGACGCGCACCGATTTCCAGACCCTTGTCAGGGATCTCATCGCACCGGTCGCCGGCTATATCGAGCGTCAGGGCGCGCGTGTCGATTTTGACGAAGGGGCCGCCGTCTACCCGATGGCTTCCAGTTCGCTCGAGGGCGTTGCACGTCCACTTTGGGGCCTCATTCCACTGACGGTCGGTGCCGGCGATGATTGCGGCTGGTGGACCCTGATGCGCCGCGTGATTTCCGAAGGCACGGACCCGGAGCACCCCGACTACTGGGGCCCGACGCAGAGCCCGTCGCAGCACAGCGTGGAAATGGCCGCAATCGGCGTCATGCTGATGGCCGCGCCGGAAGCCGCCTTTTTTCCGTTTTCCGATCGGGAAAAGGACAATCTGCTGCGCTGGCTCGAAGAGATCCAGCATGTCGTTCTCGTCGACAACAACTGGCTGTTCTTTGCCGTCCTCGTCCAGGAAGGCCTGCGCAAGATCGGGCGCGCTGATCTCATCGACCAGGAACTGCAGGACAGATACATCCAGCGTGTCAGCGAGTGGTATCTGGGCGATGGCTGGTATGGCGACGGCCCGACATTGCCCATCGATCACTACGGCGCCTTCGCCATTCATTTCTATGCGCTGCTCTACGTCCATTTTGCCAGGGATCCGAAACCGGCGCTGGTCAAGGCCTTTCGCGAGCGGGCCTCGGCCTTCCTGGTGCCGTTCTCCTACTGGTTTGCCGAAACCGGCGAAGGCCTGATGGTCGGTCGGTCGCTCACCTACCGGTTCGCCATGGCGGCCTTCTGGGGCATGGCGGCCGTCTGCGAGCTGGACGGGATGAGCCCCGGTCAGATCAAGGGCATCTGGGCCCGCCAGCTGCGCAGCTGGCGCGACAAGCCGATCTTCACGGCCGACGGGCTGATGACCCGCGGCTATTATTATCCGAACCTCATCATGTGCGAGGACTACAATTCTCCCACCTCGCCCTATTGGGCGATGAAGGCGTTCATGCCGCTGGCACTGTCGGAGAATTCGGCATTCTGGCAGGCGGAGGAGGAGCCTCTGCCGTGCCTGCAGAAAGTGTACCCGATGCCGGCGAACAATACGATCGCGCAGCGGATCGAAGGCCACAGCGTGGTTCACTACGGCGCGCCTGTGCGTGCCGACGTGCAGCCGGACAAATACAACAAGTTCGCCTATTCCACAAATTTCGGCATGGAGATCAACGCCCTGCAATATGCCGAGGAATTCCGCTTCGGCGACAATATCCTCGCCTTCAGCTTCGATCGTGGGATCAACTGGCAGATGCGGCGCAGCAACAGTTTCAGCCGGCTCGACGGCCGCACGCTGTCGCTTGGCTGGAGCACCGGCGAGCAGGTCGTGGAAACGACCATCGAGGTCGCCGATGACGGCAGCTTTACACGCCGCCATGTGTTCGAACTCGCACGACCGGCCTTCGTCGCCGAAAGCGGCTTTGCCGTGGACCAGTGGTATGAGGAGGCGGAGGTTCTGGCGCCGGAGGCGGGCGCGGCCGAAGCCCGCCTGCTGATGCAGGATCGCGATCGCGTTGATATCATGAAGGCAGAAGCCGTCATCGCCGTCCGCGGCGCGAACGGTCTGTCGGCGATTCGCAGTCTCGACGCCTATCCGAAATTTGCCGGCGCAGCCCGCAGGACGCATACCAATCTGAGCGCGCCAAGAACTGTTACGCCGTTCCTGCTGGCGCGCTTGCCGGCAGGGCAGCACACGCTCACGCACGAGTTCCTTGTCTCCTCACGCCGCGACACCGATATTGCCGACCTGCTGGACTAGCGATCACAGGCAGGACGCAGTCGCGCCCGATGTGCGTCCATGATGCCCGAAACGTTTCGGGTCTTAGGCCTTGCCGGCCCTGCCGCCGGTTGGCAAGATAGGTGCGGAAACGGCGCCGGACAATTGATTTGCGCCTCGGGACAAAATGACCACTTTGAAAGACCTCAGTCATGCCCTCGGGCTTTCGGTAACCCAGGTCAGCCGGGCGCTGAACGGCCACAGCGATGTGAGTGCGGCCACCCGGGAACGCGTGGTGGACGCGGCCAAGAGATTGAATTATATGCCCAACGTCTCGGCGCGTCGGCTGGTTTCCGGCCGCTCCGGCACGGTTGGTCTGGTCTTCCGAAATCGTTCGGAAGTGCCGCCCGATACGCTCTTTGTGGAAACGACATGTGGGCTTTCGGAGTTCTTTGCAGAGCACGATCTTCAGTTCATGCTGCATGTCGGCCGGCTGGCGGATGACGAGATCAAGGTCTACCGGCGGCTGGTCGACAGCCGTACGCTCGACGGCTTCGTGATCCTCAATCCGGCTGTCGACGACCGTCGCATCGCCTTCCTGCGCGAGCGGGAAGTGCCCTTCGTGGTTCATGGCCGCGCCGCGCCCGATAGCGCCCATCCCTATTTCGATATCGATAATGAAGAGGTTGCTCATCGTCTCACGCGCCATCTCATCGAGCGAGGCCACCGTCGCATTGCCTTCATCAATGGTCTCCGCTCGCTGACATTCGTCGAGGCCCGTCAGAGAGGCTATGCCCGCGCGCTCGCCGAGGCGGGGATCGTCTATGATGAGACGCTGCACGTCGCGGTCGAGATGACGGAAAGCGCGGGCCTGGTCGAAAGCGTGCGGCTTGTCGCCCACACGACCGAGCGCCCGACGGCGGTGATCTGCGGTAACACACGGATTGCAAAGGGTGTTTACCACGCGGTCGAGGCCACGGGATTGTCGATCCCCGAGGATGTCTCCGTGGTCGCCCATGACGACCTGCTGTTCGAGTTCGACTCCGAGCGCTTCAACCCGCCGCTCACCGTCACCGCCAGTGCCTTGTCGGAAAGCTGGAAGCCGATGGCAACCTTTCTCGCCCGGGCCATCGATGGCGGCTATCCGCTTGCCCAGATGCAGGAAATCGGCCGCACCGTGTTCATCGAGCGCGCTTCCGTCGCTGCCGCGTAAGGCCGCCGTCCGCGGCCCTTCGATTTTGTCCCGTTGACAGAACGCATTTGCGGGCATACCTTCCCGAAACGTTTCGGATTTTCGTTAAATCAAGAAACGGTGTTCGCCGATATGGGAGTGTCGGCTGTCTTCAAGGGAGGAAATCATGGTCAAGCGACTGAACAGACTGGCATATCTAGCCGCAGGTGGAGCGCTTTTCGCAAGCCTTGCGGTCCCCGCTTTCGCCGTCGAGGTCACCATCGTTTCGGGTGACACGGGCACGGCTGTGCAGAACTTCAGGGAACTGGTGAAGCCGTGGGAGGAAAAGACCGGCAACACCGCCAAGATCGTGCCGATGCCGTCGTCGACCACGGATCAGTTCGGTCAGTACCGCCTCTGGCTTGCCGCCGGCAATGCCGATGTCGATCTCTACCAGACCGACGTCATCTGGGCGCCGCAGCTTGCCGATCATTTCGTCGATTTGAGCGATGCCGCCAAGGATGTCATCGACGACTATTTCCCCTCGATCATCGAATCGCAAACCGTTGACGGCAAGCTCGTGGCGATGCCGATCTTCACCGATGCGCCGGCGCTCTACTACCGCAAGGACCTGCTCGAGAAATACGGCAAGGAGCCGCCGAAAACCTGGCCGGAACTCGCCGAGACCGCCAAGGAAATCCAGGACGGCGAGCGTGCCGACGGCAATGCCGACATGTGGGGCTATGTCTGGCAGGGCAACGCTTATGAAGGCCTGACCTGCGACGCGCTCGAATGGGTGAAGTCCTATGGCGGCGGTCAGATCGTCGAGACGGACGGCTCCATCTCGATCAACAATCCCGAAGCCGCGGCCGCTGTCGAAGAGGCAGCCTCCTGGGTCGGCACGATCTCGCCGGAAGGCGTGCTCGCCTACATGGAAGAGGAGGCCCGCGGCGTCTGGCAGACGGGCAATGCCGTGTTCATGCGTAACTGGCCCTATGCCTATGCGCTGGGCAATGACGATTCGAGCCCGATCAAGGGCCAGTTCGACGTGACGACGCTGCCGGCGGGGCCCGATGGCGGTTCGCCCGCGGCAACGCTTGGCGGCTGGAATGTCGCGGTGTCGAAATACAGCAAGAACCAGGAGGCTGCGATCTCGCTTGCCATGTATCTGGCCGGCCCCGAGGCGCAGAAGGAGCGCGCCCTGAAGCAGACCAACCTGCCGACGCTGGTTGCGCTCTACGACGACGCCGAGATTGCCGAGAAGCAGCCCATCATTCCGCGCTGGAAAGAGGTGTTCCTGAACGCCGTTCCGCGCCCGTCCGCGCCTACCAAGGGCAAGTATAACGAGGTCTCCTCGCTGTTCTGGTCGGCCGTCCACAACACGCTGGCCGGCGACGGCACTGCCGCTGAAAACCTCGAAATCCTCGAGATCGATCTTGAGGATCTGAAGGGCAGCGGCTGGTAACGCTCCTTTGTTGGTCGGGGCGGCATTTGCCTGCCGCCCCATCTTCCATCGGCCGCGCCGGAAATGGCTGCGGCAGTAACCGACAGGAAACGGGCCATGACCGAAACCTCGTCCGCGCTTCCCCCCGCCACAGGCGGCGGGCGCGAGCGAAGCCTTGAGGATCAGCGCCGCCGCGCCGCCTTCTGGTTTCTCGTGCCGATGCTGGTGATGCTGTTCTGCGTCGCCGCCTGGCCGCTTTTGCGGTCCATCTATTTCTCCTTCACCGATACCACGCTCGACAATCTCTATGGCGGCACTTGGATCGGCTTCGACAACTATCTCTATCGCCGCGAGCTTTCCTCCGGCCGGGTCATCTGGCGGGGCACGCTTGCCGATGCCGCCTGGTGGAATGCGGTGTGGAACACGGTGCGCTTTTCGGTCATCTCGGTGTCGATCGAAACCGTGCTCGGCCTCATGGTGGCGCTGGTGCTCAATGCCCGCTTCGTCGGGCGCGGCATCGTGCGCGCCGCGATCCTGATTCCCTGGGCGATCCCGACCATCGTTTCGGCCAGGATGTGGGGCCTGATGTTCAACGACCAGTTCGGCATCATCAACGACATGCTGCTGAAACTCGGCCTCATCGACCACAAGATCGCCTGGACCGCCAATATCGATACCGCGATGATCGCGGTTCTGATCGTCGATATCTGGAAGACGACGCCGTTCATGGCGCTGCTCTGCCTTGCCGGCCTGCAGATGATCCCGCGTGACATCTACGAGGCGGCGAAGGTCGATGGCGTCAATCCGGTGAAGGTGTTCTTCCGGGTGACGCTGCCGCTGGTCCGCCCGGCGCTGATGGTGGCGGTGATTTTCCGCATGCTCGACGCGCTCAGGATCTTCGACCTGATCTATGTGCTGACGCCGAATTCGGCGGCCACCAAGACGATGTCGATCATCAGTCGCGAGAACATGATCGACTTCAACAAGTTCGCCTATGGCTCGGCGCAGTCGACGCTGCTGTTCACCATCATCGCGCTGTTCGTCATCCTCTATATCTGGCTCGGCCGTGTCGATCTCGGCGGGAAGGATGCGCGATGACTGCCACCGACATCCTCAAGAAGGTCGCCTTCTACTTCGCCGTTCTCTTGATCGTCGTTGTTGCGGTGTTCCCGTTCTATTACGCGATCCTGACGAGCCTCGAGACCGGTACGGCGCTGTTCCGGGTCAATTACCTGCCGGAGGTCATCGACTTCGCCAACTATGTCTCGGTGCTGACGGCGCGCAACTTTCCGCGGTCGGTGCTGAACTCGGTGTTCATCGCCTCCGTCACGGTGCTCGGCGCGCTTTTTCTCGCCGTCACCGCGTCCTATGCGCTGGCCCGCGTCCGGTTTCGCGGCAGGGCGCTGCTGCTCATGACCATCCTGGCGGTCTCGATGTTTCCGCAGATTGCGGTGCTTGCCGGCCTGTTCGAGCTGGTCCGCTTCCTCGGCATCTTCAACACGCCGTGGGCGATGATCCTCTCCTACACGATCTTCACCCTGCCGTTCACCGTCTGGGTGCTGACCACCTTCATGCGCGATCTGCCGCTTGAAATCGAGGAGGCGGCGATCGTCGACGGCGCCACGCCATGGATCATCATCACCCAAGTGTTCCTGCCGCTTCTGTGGCCGGCGCTGGTGACGACCGGACTTCTCGCCTTCATCGCGGCCTGGAACGAGTTCCTGTTCGCGCTCACCTTCACCGCATCCGAGACCCAGCGCACGGTGCCGGTCGCGATCGCGCTTCTGTCCGGCGCATCGCAGTTTGAAACCCCGTGGGGCACCATCATGGCCGCGTCCGTCCTCGTCACGGTGCCGCTGGTGCTGCTCGTTCTCATCTTCCAGCGCAAGATCGTCTCCGGCCTCACTGCCGGTGGGGTCAAGGGCTGACGGGAGGCAAAAATGGCTCAGATTGAACTGAAAAAACTCCGCAAATCCTTCGGCGTCATCGAGGTCATCAAGGGTATCGACCTTGAGATCCAGAAGGGCGAATTCATGGTCTTCGTCGGCCCGTCCGGCTGCGGCAAGTCGACGCTCCTGCGGCTGATCTGCGGGCTCGAAAGCATTAGCGGAGGCGAGCTGCTGTTCGACGGCCAAAGGATGAATAACGTCATCCCGTCGAAACGCGGCATCGCAATGGTGTTCCAGTCCTATGCGCTCTACCCGCACATGACCGTGTACAAGAACATGTCTTTCGGCATGAAGCTTGCCGGTGCGTCCTCCGGCGAGATGGATCAGCGCGTGAGAAAAGCGGCCGAAATGCTGCAGATCGAGCATCTGCTCAACCGGCTGCCGCGCCAGCTTTCCGGCGGCCAGCGCCAGCGCGTGGCGATCGGCCGGGCGATCGTGCGCGATCCGCGCGTGTTCCTGTTCGATGAACCGCTGTCGAATCTCGATGCGGCGCTGCGTGTCGCGACCCGTCTCGAAATCGCCCGGCTGCATCATGAAATGGACAACGTCACCATGGTCTATGTGACGCATGACCAGGTGGAAGCGATGACACTGGCGGACCGGATCTGCGTGCTGCGCGACGGCCGGGTGGAGCAGGTGGGCACGCCCTCCGAACTCTACGAAAAGCCCGCCAATCTTTTTGTCGCCGGCTTCATCGGTTCGCCGAAGATGAACTTTCTCAGTGGCGCCTTTGCCGAAAAATTCGATTGCGCCACACTCGGCATCAGGCCGGAGCATATCGATATCGTCGGCGCCGGCAACGGGCTGTGGCAGGGCAAGGTCATCCACACGGAGGATCTCGGCTCCGACCACCATCTGTTCGTCGATATCGGGGCCGAGGAGCCGCTGACGGTGCGCCAGGGCGGCAAGCTCGACACCGTGATTGGCTCCGCGGTGTCACTGGCGCCGTCTGACCCCGGCTTCATCCATCGCTTCGACAAGGACGGTTTGCCGCTTCCGGAAATCGTGACGGCGACTTGAGCATTCGGAAATCGAGGGCCGGGTTCGCCGGCGCCTCCAGCATGAAGGAAGAAAACGATGACGATCAGAACCCTCGTCTGGGGTGAAAACGTACATGAGCAGACCAACAAGACGGTCGCGAAACTCTATCCCGACGGCATGCATGCCTGCATCGCCGGCGCGCTGAACAAGGATGCCGGCATAACCGCCGAAACCGCGGTGCTGCAGGATGCCGAGCACGGGCTGACGGCCGAGCGGCTCGCCAACACCGATGTGCTGATCTGGTGGGGCCATGCGGCCCATGGCGATGTCGACGACACGGTCGTCGAGCGCGTCTGCGAGGCGGTCTGGGGCGGCATGGGCATGATCTTCCTGCATTCCGCCCACTTCTCCAAGCCATTCAAGCGACTGATGGGCGCGCCCTGCAACCTCACCTGGCGCGAGGCGGGCGAGCGCGAGCGGCTGTGGGTGACCTCCCGCAACCACCCGATCGCAGCCGGCATCGACAATTATTTCGAGCTCGAGAACGAGGAAATGTACGGCGAGCCCTTCGGCGTGCCGGAGCCTCTGGAGACCGTGTTCGTCAGCTGGTTCCAGGGCGGCGAGGTGTTCCGCTCCGGCCTCACCTACAAGCGCGGCGCGGGCAATGTCTTCTACTTCCGCCCCGGCCACGAGACCTACCCGACCTATCACAACGAAAACGTTCTGAAGGTGATCGCCAACGCCGTGCACTGGGCCCACAACCCGCTCGCCCGCGTTGCGGATCCGACCGATGCGCCGAACGTCCCCGTCGACAAGGCCCCGGAAAAGATCGAGGAACGCGGCGAGAAGCTGCACGCGGCCGGCGAGGCCGGGTTCCGGTAAGGGCGGTTTTGCAAACGGAGATCGCCCCTTGCTCCAACCGGTCTCCCCCCTTGAGGGGGAGATGTCGCGAAAGCGACAGAGAGGGGGGTAAAGGGTGCAAGCCCTAAAAGCCGCAATCGCGTGCTCTTTGAGAGGGGGCGCCCACCTCTGCCCCTGCCGGGGCATCTCCCCCTCAAAGGAGGGAGATTGATGGGAGCAAGGTCCTCAAACACCAGAAAAACACCGGGCGATACGCCCAATTCGGGAGACCGATGAGATGAAGAAGACGAAGAAACCGGTGCGCGTGCTGATCGTCGGCACGGGCGGCATGGCGCGGGTGCATGCGCAGTCGTTCAATGAGATGGAAGGCGTTGAGGTTGTCGGCGGCGTCGATACGCGGCCGGACATACTGAAGACTTTCTGCGACAAGCATGGCATTCCCGGCCGTTATGCCTCGCTTGCCGAGGCGCTGGAACAATGCGACTTCGATGCCGCCTCCAACGTCACGCCGGACGGCATTCACTATGCCACCACCATACCGCTCATCGACGCCGGCAAGCATGTGCTCTGTGAAAAGCCGCTGAGCACGTCCTACGAATTCGCGGCCGAGATGGCGGCGAAGGCGAAGGACGCGGGCGTGGTCAACATGATCAACCTTTCCTACCGCAATGTCGCGGCGCTTCAGAAGGCCGCGGAACTGGTGGCCGAGGGCGCCATCGGCACGGTGCGCCATTTCGAGGCCTCCTACCTGCAGAGCTGGCTCACCCAGGCCGCATGGGGCGACTGGCGCACGGAGCCCGGCTGGCTGTGGCGGCTTTCGACCGAACACGGCTCCAAGGGCGTGCTCGGCGATGTCGGCATCCACATCATCGATTTTGCCACCTACATCGCCGGCGTCGCGCCGGAATCCGTATCCTGCCGCACGGCGGTGTTCGGAAAGGCGGAGGGCGGCAGGATCGGCGAATACACGCTCGACGCCAATGACAGTTTCGTCATGCATCTGAAGCTCGCCAACGAGGCGATCGGCACGATTTCCGCCACCCGCTTCGCCTCCGGCCACCACAACGACCTGAGGCTGCGCATCTACGGAGATCTCGGCGGGTTGCAGGTTCTGTTCGAGCAGGAACAGAGCATTCTGCGTGGTTGCATCGGTCCGGAAGCAATGCTGGAGGAGACCTGGACGGACATCGAGTGCCCGAAGGTTCCGACAATCTACGACCGCTTCATCGCCGCAATCCGTGGCGAGGAAGCGGCCGAGCCGACCTTCGAACGCGGTGCGGAACTCCAGCAGGTTCTCGACCTTGCTGGCCGCTCGCAGGACATGGATTGCCGTTCTCTGACGCTGGAACCGGTGGAAGAAACAATCGCCGCCGTTTGACAAACATACCCGCCAGCCGTCGCTGGCGGGTATGTTTTCGGGCAGTCTTGGTCTCAGAAAGAACAAGCGCAGCGCGCGGGCGGAATGGATGATATGGCGGTTGAACGCGGCCGCTGTCGCGTCGACTGGGTCGGGCTTTGAAGGAAACCTCCCGACTGATTGGATGGTGCCTTGATACCTCACCCTTCAGACAGGAGTTCCAGGTGGCTGATCGAGAAAAACCTTCGCCATGAGCCGGTTGTCAGCGACTTGGCGCGTTTTGACGCATGAGAGTATCGACAAGACTCGACATTGCGTTCGTTTTTCGACATGCTTGCTTAATCGTTTAATCAAGTCATGTTCTGAATGCAGCAACGCGCGCCCAAACTAACCGAGATCGCGGAACGGCTGGATATTTCCGCCGCGACTGTCTCCAATGCGCTGTCCGGCAAGGGGCGGGTTTCGGCGGATCTTGCAAAACGGATACGGCAAACGGCGGACGAGCTGGGCTATGTGCCAAGTTTATCGGCGCGCGCGCTGCGCACCGGGCAGACCGGTGTCATCGGTCTGGTTCTGCCCGATATCGGCAATCCGCTGTTCCCGCAGATCGCACAGGCGATTGAAAACGCGGCCACAGATGCAGGACTCGGCGTTCTGATTGCGGATTCACGCGGCAGCATCCAGGCGCAGACGGAAGCGATCCGGCATTTGAAGGATCATGGCGTGGACGGCATGATCGTGGTGCCGCGGCGCGGCACGCGCGTCAGCGATATCGGGTGTCCGGTGGCGATGATCGATTCTCCCTCGACCCCTGGCAACACGGTTTCTGCCGATCACTGGGGCGGTGGTTTTCTTCTAGGCGAGCATTTGGCCGCCCTTGGTCACCGGAAAATCCTGCTGATCGGCAATCATCGCAATTCCATTGTTCAAAACGACAGGCTTGGAGGCGTACGCGCAGCCCTTGCCGCCGCCACGACAAAGACGATCTGGCTCGACAGCCCGTCGATGGCGGAAGGAAATGAGTTCGACGCGACGCGCTGGTACGCGGAAGGCTACACCGCCTTCGTGACCGTCTCCGACCTGCAGGCGCTGAAGGTGCTCACCCACCTGCAAAATGCCGGGATCGGCGTTCCGGCCATGGCGTCGGTCTCCGGCTTTGACGATCTGATGTTTGCAAGCGTCGTCACCCCGGCGCTGACCACCGTGCGGATGGATATGCCCGCGGTTGCCGAAATCGCGATTGCCGCGCTCAAACAGGTCATCGAAACAAGAGCCGAAGCCGACGGCCAGACCGTGAAGGCTGCCCGCGATCGCGTTCCCATGACCCTTGTCGTCCGCCGTTCAACCGGACCGGCGCAACAAGAAGAAGGCAAGAAGCCTGCTTTTACAAAAACCTCGGAAGGAGAACTTGACCGATGAAGAAACTGATGATGACCGCCACGGCCGTGGCTCTGGCGCTTTCGGCCGGAACCGCCTCAGCCGCCGACAAGACGTTGACCATTTCCGTCTATGCTTTCGCGCAGGACGCCTTCAAGGAGATCGTCTACGATCCCTTCGAAGAAATCTGCGGCTGCGACATTGTTGTTGAAACCGGCAACAGCGTTGAACGTCTGGCCAAGATGGAGGCCAACAAGCAGAGCCCCGTCGTCGATATGGCCGTCATGTCGATGGCCGATGCGCTTTCGGCCGCGCGCGCGGGGCTGATCGCCGATATCGATTATGCGAAGCTGTCTAGCTACGACAAGCTTTACGATATCGCCAAGGATCCGAATGGCGATGGCAAGAGCGTCGGCTACACCTTCTACGCCACATCGATCGCCTACCGCTCCGACAAGGTTTCGATCGACAGCTGGGAGGACCTGTTGAGCCCGGAACTGGCTGGCCGCGTCGCGTTTCCCAATGTCACCACCAATCAGGGCCCGCCTTCGCTTTACATGCTCGGCAAGGCCATCGGTAATGACGATTACAATCTGACGGCGCCGATCGATGCGGTTGCCGAGCATCGCGACGATTTCGTCACTTTCTACGTTCGCTCCTCGCAGCTGGCGCAGTTGATGCAGCAGGAAGAAATCTGGGCAGCACCCATCGGTCGTTTCGCCTGGGGCGGGTTCACCGATATGGGCCTTCCCATTGAATGGGCAACGGCGAAGGAAGGCCAGACCGGTGGCCTGAACGTGATGGTCATGACCAAGGACAGCGGCCACGAAGATCTGGCGATGCAGTTCATGGATTTCTGGCTGTCGACGGATGTTCAGACCAAGCTGGCCGAGGCGCTGGTGGACAGCCCGGCCAACAAGGAGGTCGTGGTTTCCGACGCGGTTGCCGATAATCTGACCTATGGCGCGGAAACGGCTGACAACCTCTATCTTCTGCCCTCCGAAGTGCTGCTGGATAACCGCGATATGTGGCTTGAGCAGTGGAATGAAAAAGTCGGCCAGTAAGACCGGCTGAAACCGGCAGACCTTGTCCCATCCGGGTCTGTTTTATGCACGGCGGCGATTGAGCCGCCGTGCTGTTCTAGAGCGTTTCCAGGAACAGTGGACACCGGTTTTCCGTCCGGAAACGCGTAAAAAAAGATAGAGCGCTTTCGCGATTCGGAGAAACGCGGAAGCGCGCTAAAAGAGAAAGTTACCTCATGTTTCAAAGCCGCGTTGAGGCCATGGCGCTTGTCCTGCCGGCCGCCCTTTTCGCCGGAGTGGTGTTTCTGGTTCCGGTCGCGGTGCTTTTGGCGCAGGGCGTGCATATCGACGGCCAGTGGACGCTTTCGGCCTATGTCGATTTCTTCTCGAAATCGCTGAACCGCGCCGTCTTTTTCCGAACGCTGAGACTGGCCGCTCTGGTGACCGTCATTGCCGCCGTGATCGGCTATGCCGCGGCTTACGCCACGGTCAGCCTGCCGGAAAAAAGCAAGGGCCGGATGATCGGGCTGATCGTGCTGCCGCTGATGATTTCGCCGGTGGCGCGCACCTATGCCTGGATCGTGCTTCTAGGGCGCACCGGCATCATCAACAAGGCGCTGGTCAGCCTCGGGCTTTCGGACGAGCCGATCCGCTTTCTCTTTACCGAGACGGCCGTCGCCATCGGCCTGTTGCAGCTTTTCCTGCCGCTGATGATCATTGCGCTGATTTCCGCGCTGGAAAACATGCCGCGCGATGCCGTGCCCGCCGCGCGGGTTCTGGGCGCCAACTGGTTTCAGGTGTTCTGGAAGGTGATCCTGCCGCTCACCCGCGAGGGGCTGATCATCGGCGGAACGCTGGTTTTCACCGGCTCCATGACCGCCTATATCACGCCGGCCATTCTCGGTGGCTCCAAGGTGCTGATGCTGGAAACGCTGCTTTATCAGCGCGTCACCGTCGCCAATGATCTGGTCTCGGCCAGTGTGATTGCCTTCATCCTGATGGCCATGGCCTTTTCCGCCAACTTCCTGCTCAAGAAAATCGCATCCGCACGAGGTGGCAAATGAGATCGAAATTCTTCATCTTCCTGCCGCTGGCGCTGACGCTCGTCTTTCTGATCGGCCCGTTCATCGTCATTGTCATGGCGGGTCTTTCCTCCGGCAACAATCTTGCCTTTCCGCCGCCGGGCCTTTCACTGAAATGGGTGATCAAGGTTTTCTCCATCGAAAGCTTCCGCGACAGTTTTGCCATGTCGATGTTTCTGGCAATCTTCGGCACACTGGCCGCGTTGATCCTCGGCATTCCGGCGTCCTATGCCATGTCGCGCTACAAGGTGCCGGGCGCGGAAACCGTGCGGCTGATCGTCTCTTCGCCGATCATCGTGCCCGGCATCATCGTCGGTCTGGCGCTGCTGCGCTATTTCGTCGTGCCGTTGTCATTGTCGATCACGCTAGCCCTGTTCGTCGCCCATACGGCGCTGATCCTGCCCTATGCGGTGCGGGTCGTTTCGGCGAGCCTCAACAATCTGCGCTCCGATATCGAAGAGGCCGCGATCCTGCTGGGCGCGAGCCGGGCAGGGGCGTTTTTCCGCGTGGTGCTGCCCAATATCCGGGGCGGCGTGCTTTCGGCTTTCATTCTCGGTTTCGTGACGAGTTTCAATCAGGTTCCGGTATCGCTGTTTCTGTCGGGGCCGGGCGTGCGCACGCTGCCCATCGATATGATCGGCTATATGGAAACCACCTACGACCCATCCGTCGCCGCACTCGCCGCGCTTCTTGCTTTCCTCTCGATCGGCATTGTGTTTGTCGCCGAGCGTTTTCTGGGCTTTACCCGCTATGTCTGACCATACTCTGCTTTCCCTGAACAACCTGTCGCTCTCCTACGGCAAGAACACCGTCGTCGAGCGGCTCAACCTTGAAATCGCCAAAGGTGAGCTGATCGCCCTTCTCGGGCCTTCGGGTTGCGGCAAGACCACGACCATGCGCGCCATTGCCGGTCTGATGGCGCCGTCGGGCGGCAAGATCGTTCTGGATGGCCGCGATGTCACCCGTGTTCCGCCGAACAGGCGCGAGGTTGGGCTGATGTTTCAGTCCTATGCGCTTTTTCCCCATCTTTCGGTATTTGAGAATGTGGCCTTCGGGTTGAAACTGAAGGGAATGCGCGGTTCGGACCTTTCTGCCCGCGTGAGTGAAGGCTTGAGCGCTGTCGGTCTTGGGGATTATGCCGACCGCCGGCCCGCCGATCTTTCCGGCGGTCAGCAGCAGCGCGTCGCCCTTGCCCGCTCGCTGGTGATGGATCCGAAAGTGCTGTTGCTGGATGAACCGCTTTCAAACCTCGATGCGCGTCTCAGACTTGAAATGCGCACCGAGCTTCAGCGGGTGCAAAAGGCCAACGACCTGACGATGGTTTTCGTCACCCACGACCAGTCCGAAGCCCTGTCTCTGGCCGACCGGATCGTGGTGATGAAAGATGGCGCTATCGAACAGCTCGGAACGCCGGAGGATATCTATAACCGTCCCGAATCCGCCTTCGTTGCCGATTTCGTCGGCTTTGAAAACATTTTCACGGTTGAAGCGGGTAAGCTCAAAGGCAAGGGCGAAGCCTTCTCACTTCCCGAGCCGCTTCCTGCGGATGCAAAAGGTCTGGCATGGCGGCCGCGTTTCGTGCGCCTTGGCGAAGGGACCTTCATTGGCACGGTGATCGGCGCGGCCTTTGTCGGTCAGATGCGTGAATATGTGCTGGAAACGCCGCTTGGTCAGATCAAGGTCGATGTGGATGCCAGCGCACCGGCGCATAGCCTGGGCCAGCAACTCGCCTTCGATCTTCGGGTCGAAGACGCCGTTGTCCTGAAACGATAGGCGGCGATCATGGGCGTCTGGATCGACACGGATATGGGGTTTGACGACATCGCCGCCATCCTCACCGTTCGGGCAAGCGGCGAGAAGATCGACGGCCTGTCGCTGACCTTCGGCAACACGACACTGGCGAAGGTCTGCAGCAATGCCGCAGCCGCAGCCGAGGTTTTCGACTGGACCTTCCCGATCCATGCCGGGGCTGACCGGGCGGTGATGGGGGCGGTTGAAACCGCAGCCTCGATCCTCAGCGATGCCGGCATGCCGACGGCGGGCCTCAGCCTGCCGGAAGCGGCACTTCCGCCATCCGATCCGGCCTTTGTTGCCCTTTGCAACTGGCTTTCGAAGGATGACGGGCCGAAGCGCATTCTGGCTCTTGGGCCTTTGACCAATATCGCAGCCCTTTGTCTGGCGCGCCCCGACCTTGCCAGCCGGATCAGCGAGATTGTCTGGATGGGCGGCGGCGTCACCAGCGGCAACCACACCGCTTCCGCCGAGTTCAACGCATTGGCTGACCCGGAAGCGGCCTCAATCGTGCTTTCGCGTGACATCCCCTTTATCATGGCCGACCTCGATTTTTGCCGCAAGGTTACGATCAATGCGGACGACGTGGCGGCGCTGCGCGCTGAAAACGGCAGGAACGCACCGCTTCTGGCCGATCTGACGGAAGGTTTTCTCAATATAGCCGCAAAGCGGGGTCGCACCGAAATGGCGTTTTTTGATCCTGCGGCGGCAGTGGCTTTTTGTCACTCATCGCTTGTTTCCTTGCAGCCGGTGAATCTGGCCTTTGAAACGGCCGGACACATCACACGCGGGCGCAGTGTTGTCGAAACCCGTGCTTACAAACTCGCCCCGGAGGCGGATTTTAACGCCTCAATCATCACCGAGGTTGATGCCGATGCCGCGCATGACACGATCATGGGCGCATTGCTGGCGGAGGCACGGCGATGAAAAGCATTGACGAGCCCGCCATGCGTGCCGCAGCGGTTGAAGCCGCCCGTGGTGAGCGGCCATTCGATCTCATAATTTCCGGCGGCACGCTCGTGGATGTTGCTACCGGGGAGCTGAGACCGGCCGATGTCGGCCTTTCCGGCGGGCTGATTGCGGCGGTTATGCCGCCCGGAGCGCGCAGCGAAGCTGAGATAACCATTGATGCAGGCGGGGCCTTCGTCTCGCCGGGGCTGGTCGACATGCACATGCATGTCGAAAGCTCGATGGTGACGCCTGCGACCTATGCCAAAGCCGTTTTGCCGCGCGGCGTGACGACCATTGTCTGGGATCCGCATGAACTGGCCAACGTCGCCGGCGTTCCTGCCGTCGATTGGGCCATTGAGGCCGCCCGTGACCTGCCGCTGGAGGCGATCATTCTGGCGCCCTCCTGTGTGCCGTCGGCGCCGGGACTGGAACGCGCTGGCGCGGATTTCGGGCCGGAAACGATCGCCGACATTCTGGCCCGGCCGGAAATCGGCGGCATCGCCGAAGTCATGAACATGGAAGGCGTTATTTCCGGCAGTCCGCGTATGAGCGCCATCGTTAATGCCGGACTTCATGCACAAAAGCCCGTTTTCGGTCATGCGCGCGGGCTTTCCGGCGACAGGCTTGCCGCCTTCATGAGTGCCGGGGTTTCATCCGATCATGAGCTGACATCGGGCGATGACC
Organism: Martelella lutilitoris; assembly: GCF_016598595.1. Taxonomy (NCBI): domain Bacteria; kingdom Pseudomonadati; phylum Pseudomonadota; class Alphaproteobacteria; order Hyphomicrobiales; family Aurantimonadaceae; genus Martelella; species Martelella lutilitoris. The sequence goes on along the minus strand of NZ_CP066786.1, from coordinate 4,110,821 downwards.
TTCTGGAGAAACTGCGCGCCGGGGTGACAATCGAACTTCGCGGTTCGCATCCTTATCTGTTCGATGACTTTGTCGTGGCTTTGAAAAGCCTGCCCGTTTGGCCGCAGACGCTGACGCTGTGCACCGACGATGTCTTTCCGGATGATCTGTTGACCGGCGGCGGCATGGTTGCGCTTATCCGGGCGCTGGTCGCGCGCGGTTTGCCTCCCGTTCAGGCCGTGCAGGCGGCCACGCTGAATGCGGCGCGGCGTCTGAACCGAACCGATATCGGGCTCATCGCGGCCGGTCGGCGCGCCAATATCGCGATCTTCGAGGATCTTGAGGCGTTTGCGGCCCGCTATGTGATTGTGGATGGCAAGGTCATTGCCTCTGACGGGTGCCTCAATGCTGCCGTTTCCGAGCATCCTTCGGACATGCTTAAGGGCTCCATGAAGGTTGAGCCGCTTTCATCGGATGATTTCAGGGTGAAGGCCAAGGGGACGCGCGTCGAGGTCGCCACCATCGACCAGCCGCGGTTTACCCGCTGGGGCAAGGCGGAGGCGGATGTGCGGAACGGATTTGTATGTCCGCCAGACGGTGCAACGCTGATCAGCGTCATCCACCGTCACGGTCAAGCAGCAGCGAAGCCGAAAACCGGGTTTCTGCGTGGATGGGGAAAATGGCGTGGCGCATTCGCGACCACGGTTTCGCACGACAGCCATAACCTGACAATCTTCGGGCGGAACCCCGAGGATATGGCGGTGGCGGCCAAAGCGCTGATCGAGAGCGGCGGCGGCATGGTCGTGGTGGCCGATGGCAAGGTGAAAGCATTGCTAGCCCTGCCGCTGCTGGGCCTGATCTCGGATGCACCGCTTGAAGATGTCGCCCGTGATTTCGAGGCTGTGCGCAATGCTGCCGGAACAATCGTTGACTGGGAGCCGCCCTATCTCACCTTCAAGGCGCTGGTCGGCGCAACGCTTGCCTGCAATGCCGGTCCGCATCAGACCGACATGGGCATCACCGATGTTGAAGCCGGAACCGTGCTGGAAAGCCCGGTCTTGCGTCAGCTCGTCTAAGCGGCTTTGATTGGCAGTTCGGTCTCTGTCAGCCGCACCCAGTAGGCCGCGCCGTAGCCGATGGCGTCATCGTTGAAGTCATAGGCCGTGTTGTGGTGTAGCGCGCCGTCCACGGCCGGGCCATTGCCAAGCCAGACATAGCAGCCCGGCACTTCATTTCCGAAAAAGGCGAAGTCGTCGCCGGCCGTCGATGGCGGAAAGGCCGTGCGTACCTTCTCACCGAAGACGGTCTGTGCAGCCTGCAGCGCCGTTTGCGTCGGCTCCGTCGCATTGACGACCGGCGGAATGCGGCGAATGAACCGATATTCGGCCTCAATGCCGAAAGAGGCAGCCATGCCATGCGCAAGCCGGCCTATTTCCTCTTCCAGCTGGTCGCGGGTTTCGGGCGAATAGGCGCGCGCGGTTCCGCCGATCTCAACGATATCCGGAATGACGTTGAGCGCATTCGGATCGCCTGCCTTCACCGAGCAGGCCGAGACAACCGCGGGCTGAAGCGGATCGACCACCCGCCCGACAATCGTCTGCAGCGCGGCGATGAAATGGCCGGAAGCCGTCACCGGATCGCGTCCGAGATGCGGCTTTGCGCCATGTGTGCCGGTGCCCTTGAACGTGACGCGCCAGCTGTCGGATGAGGCAAGCTGCGGCCCCTCGACCACGGCCATCTCATCGATATCGAGCCCCGGCATATTGTGCAGTCCGTAAACCGCATCGCAGGGAAACAGCTCAAACAGCCCGCCCTCGACCATCTTCTTCGCGCCGCCGCGGCCTTCTTCGGCGGGCTGAAAGATGAAATGAACCGTGCCGGAAAAGTCCTTCGTCCGCGCCAGATAGCGCGCCGCCGCCAGCAGCATTACCGTGTGTCCGTCATGGCCGCAGGCATGCATCTTGCCAGGAACCGTGCTTTTATAGGGCCGGTCCGCCGTTTCCGGCATGGCAAGTGCATCCATGTCCGCCCTCAGCCCGATCGCTCGGTTGCCGTCGCCTGCCTTCAGCGTGCCGACAACCCCAGTGCCGCCCAGCCCGCGATGGACCGCAATGCCGTCTTCGCCGAGCAGCCTGGCGACGATCTCGCTGGTCCTGTGCTCCTCAAAGCCAAGCTCGGGATGGGCATGCAGATCCTGACGCAACGACCGCCAGAAGGCATGATCACTCATGATCTCGGAAAGAACCGATGTCGCGCGTTTATCCTGTGCAGTCATCCTCTTAAAAGCCTTTCGGAGTGTTTCTCTAAATTCCGTAACGAGACTTGTACGGCTTAAAGCGCTTTTTAAGCGGTATCAACGCGAATAGCGAGGTCCTGCAGTACGGTCACTTCTCGCGAAACCTGTCACTTGATGGTTCACGATACGCAGTCGTGGCGCGACGAAGTTTAGCAAGGTTCTGACGCGGGTGGGTATGGCTTCGCCCAAGCTTGGTGTCGCAAAGGCACGGTTAATCGCTGCTTTTTTGCAGCCCGGAGAGTTCGAACAGCATTTCGTGAATGGCGGATGCATTGAGGTCGCCGAGGCCCTTGTTGTTGGCCGCGGCATAGAGCTCGCCGATCAGGGTCGTTACCGGTACCGGAACATCCTGACTGCAGGCAAAGGCCCGAACCAGGCGGGTGTCCTTAAGCATGTGGCGCAGATAAAAGCTTGGCGCATAATCGCCGGCAAGAGTTGCTCGTCCGACATTGCGGATCAGAAGAGAACTGTAGTCCGTCACGTCGAAGACGCCCATGACGGCATCGCCATTAAGCCCGGCCTTGCGGGCGAGCGACAGGGCTTCTCCGAGCGACTCCATTTGGGCCGCCACCAGCAGATTGCCGACGAGCTTCATCATCGCGCCGCTGCCGGGCGGTCCCATATGGTGAACGGTCGCCGCGAGCGGTTCCAGGACCGGGGCCAGACGATCAAACGCGTTTCGGTCGCCGCCACAGACGAAATCGAGCTTTCCGGCCCAGGCTTCACCCTTGCTTCCGAAAACCGGCGTATCAAGGTAGGCGGCATTGCGTTCAGCTATCGCAGTTGCAATCGATCGCGTCAGTTCGGGATCTGTAGTGGTTGCATCTGCGACCATGGTGCCCCCGGCAATATTGGCGACGATGCCGTCGTCGCCAAAATAAACGGCTTTCTGGGCGTCCGGTCCCGTCAGGCAGACCATGACGAACTCGCAACCCGTTATGGCCTCCGCGATGGTGCTCTTTCGCACTGCGCCAGCAAGCGTCTCGGGCAGATCGAAGGTGGTGCGGTTCCAGACCCTGATCTCGTGGCTGGCTTTGAGGAGATTGTGGACCATCCCCTGGCCCATGGTTCCGAGCCCGATATAGGCAATTTTCATCGCGTCCTCCTTCAAAACGGGGTGTCTGTCCGGACGCGGCGATTGGAGCCCGGGTTCAATGGCGGGTCGAAGCTTGCGGTATTTTCAGCCTGCGTGGACTGTTGCCGTCATCGACTGGATGATGAACAGGCCGACAGTCGCGCCGGCATCCTGCAGGCCCTTCGACTTCTCCTGGAAGGCGGCGGCCTTGCCGTGCTGCGCGACCATGGTCTTGGTGTTTTCCAGAGCATCGCTCGCGGCCTCGACGGCTTTGGTCATCGCTTGTGGCAGGGCTAAATCCTGCGCGGCTGAGGTTTCAAGGCTCGAGGCGATGGGCTCCAGCACATCGAGCACCGTCTTGTCGCCCACCTTGGCCTTGCCGCGCTGGGCGACGCCGTCGCTGTAGGCGCGCCAGAAGGCGGCCATTTCCGCAGTGCCGATGGCGTCCACGCCGTCCAGCGCCTTGCTGGCGCGCAGAAAGCCGGTGGCCATCAATGTCCCCATTGTCGAAGGTGCCGCCTTGGCCATCGCCATGCCGGCGTCCTTCAGATAGGTGGCGATGGCGGGTTCGGTTTCGGCGGCGACGGCTTCATGGGCGGCGGCGAAGGCTTTGCTCATCGTCAGCCCCAGATCGCTGTCGCCCACCTTGCCGTCGAGCGCGATCAGAAAGTCGCGCTTGTTCGCAAAGAAGGCGGCGAGGCCGGCAAAGACGTCGACCATGTGTTCGGTGTTGATCTGATCCATGATAACCTCCGTCAGCCCTTGAGGCGGGTAAAAAACGGTGTATTGGCAGCGGCGCCGATCAGCCGGTCGAGCTCGTCGTCGAGCTTCGTCAGTGAGATCGAGGCCCCCGCCATTTCCATAGCGGTTGCATATTCGCCGATGAAGACGTGCTTTGCCGTTATGTTGCGTTCGGACAGGCGCTGCGCGACACGACGGTAGAGGATGTAGAGCTCCTCGCGGGGGGTGCCGCCAAGACCGTTGACCAGAACGGCGACATTGCCGCTTTCATAAAGGTTCTCGGCAAACAGACGCTCCATCAGCGCGTCGACCACGTCGTCGGCGGGTTCGAGGTCGCGGCGGCTGATGCCTGGTTCGCCGTGAATGCCCATCCCGATTTCCATTTCGGTTTCGCCGATCTCGAATGTCGGGTGGCCGATTTCCGGCACGATGCAGCTTGAGAGCGCGACGCCCATCGTACGGGTGTTGAGGCGAGCCTTTTCGGCAATGCGGGTGACCTCGTCGAGGTCGAGGCCTTCTGCCGCCGCGGCGCCCGCGGCCTTGTAGACGAAGAAAATGCCGGCAACGCCGCGCCGCTTGTGCTCTTCCCCGATCACGGAGGATGCCGCGTCGTCATTGCCGACGACCGAGGTCACGCGGATGTCTTCGAATTCCGCAAGTTCCGCCGCCATGTCGAAATTGATGATATCGCCGGTGTAATTGCCGTAGATATAAAGAACGCCGGCGCCCTGATCGATATATTTCGTGACCTCGAGCATCTGCTCGGCGCTCGGGGACTGGAATATGCCGCCGACCGCGCATCCGTCCAGCATGCCATCGCCCACATATCCGAGGAAGAGCGGCAGGTGACCGGATCCGCCGCCGGTGGCGATGCCGACCTTGCCCGGCTTCGGCGTTGCCGTCACCAGGCAGTGCTTGTCGTTTGCGGCATAGGTCACGGCAGGATGAGCAAGGTAGATCCCCTCCAGCATTTCCTCGACGACATTTTCCGGTTTGTTGATGAATTTTTTCATGGGACTACGCTTTCCTGAGAAATAGGCATTACGATTTTCGCTGTTGCGCCATGAAGAACGCAGCGGCGAGAAGAATGAAGAAGCCGATGACGAAACGCTGCCAGGTGCTGGGGATGCCGACCATGACGAGCACATTGTTCAAGACGGTGACCAGCAACACGCCGAGGATCGTTCCGAGCACCGTGCCGGTGCCGCCCGTGATGCGGGCGCCACCGAGCACGACCGCGGCGATCACGCTGATTTCGCTGCCGACCAGGTCGAAAGGATTGGCCAGGCGATTGCTGGACACATGAATGATCCCCGCCAGGCCAGCCAGCGCGCCGGCATAGCCGAACAGAAAGAGCTGCACGGTTTTAAGATTGTAGCCCAGCCTCTCGGCAATAGCGCTGTTGCCGCCGATCGCGAAAATTGCGCGGCCCATCAGGGTCCTGTTGAGGATCCACCAGGTGAGAACGGCGGCTGCGGGCAGGGCGAGGAAATAGATCGGGAGGGTGATGACCGCGCCGTTGGCGTTGGTGAACTGGAGCAGCGGCGCCCGACCGAACTCGATCATCTGCGGCGGCAGGTCCATGATCCAGACCGTGCCGATGAAGGCGAGCAGGATGCCGCGAAACAGGTATTGCGTTCCGATCGTGATGATCAGCGAGGGGACCCGCAGGTGATAGGCCAGTATCCCGTTCACGAAACCGAGCAGCATGCCGCCGATGGTGGCGATGAACACGATGAGCGGCATTGGCATGCCGGGAAAATGGTTCACGGTGAAGAGCGTGACCGAATACATGGAAAGGGCGGCAATCGCGGTAAAGGACACATCGATGCCGCCGGCCGCGAGAATGACGAACACGCCGAGCGCGAACAGTCCCATTACGACGCTGGCGCGTCCGATATCGATCAGTGACGATGCCTGAAGAAAGTTCGGATTGATCACGGAGACGATCGCGCAGATCGCCACCAGCAGCGTGAGCGTGATCAGTTCGGGATGGTTCTTCAGGAAGTGACGGAAGCTGAAGCCGCCCTCTGCAACCTTCTGCTGCGCTTTGTTGCGTTCGATTTCAACGGATGTCATCGCGCCACCTCCAGTTCGGGTGCCGTCATCGTGCGGTAGAGAATATCTTCGTCGGTGGCTTCGGCGGCGTAACTCTTGACCACCTTGCCGCCGAACATGACGAGGATGCGGTCGCAGTTCTGCAGGAGTTCCGGCAGATCATCGCTGACCACAATCAAGCCCATGCCTGCCTCTGCCAGGGACTGGATGGCGCGGTAAATCGTGTCTTTCGATCCGACATCGACGCCCACTGTCGGTCCGTGCAGGACCAGGAGCTTCGGCAGGATCGAAAGCCAGCGCCCGATGAGAACCCTCTGCTGGTTTCCTCCGGACAGTGAGCCGACGGGCATGTCGATATCACTCGTGTTCAGTCGCATCTGCCTGGAAAGGTCCTCGGCAAGCGCGCGTCCTTTCTGGTTGTCGATCACGCCAAACCTGTTTGCAAGCCGCGCGACCACGAGAGCGATCTCGTTGTCGAGAATGGACTTCTCCAGAAACAATCCTTCATCGAGCCGGTCCTCGGGGACATAGCCGATGCCATGGCGGATGGAGTCGGACGGGCGGCGTATATGAAGCTCTTCGCCGTCAAGCCTCAGCGTCCCGCCCGTTGCCGGATGCACGCCGGAGATTGCCATGGCCAGCTCGTTGCGCCCAGAATCGGCCAGCCCGGTAATGCCGAGAATCTCGCCCTTTCTAAGTGACAGATTGACATTCTCGAAGCCTCTGCCCGAAAGGCGATCGGTGGACAGAAGTTCATCCGGCTGCGGTTTTGCCGATCGGTAACGGATCGCTTCGATCTCGCGCCCGGTCATCAGCTCGGAAATTTGCGATTTCGTAAAATTCTCCAGCGGCCCCTGGGCGACGGATTCACCGTCGCGGAATATGATGGCCTGACCGCCGATCCGGTAACATTCATCGAGTTTGTGGGTCACAAACAGGACGGCGATATTGTCGTTTCGCAGTCTGTTGACCACGGTGATCAACTTTTCGACCTCGCGTCGCGTCAGCGATGTCGTCGGTTCGTCCATGATCACCAGCTTGGCGTTTGTGGCAATGGCGCGGGCGATCGCGACCAGTTGCCTTTGCGCCAGCGGCAAGTCCGAAACGACGGTTGACAGGAAGGCGCGGGTGGTCGGTAATTCGACGGCCTCGAGGGCGCGCATTGCGGTTTCCCGCAGCCGCGAACGATCGAAAAGGCGTGCCAGCCGGCCGCCGCCCATCACGAGCTGCTCGCTGAGGGCGACATTTTCCGCCACGCTCAGATTGGGAATGAGGGACAGGTCCTGATAGACCGTTTCGATGCCGGCGCTGAGAGACCGGATTGGCGTGAGCATATTGTGCTTCTCGCCATCCAGGATGATCGCGCCTTCACTCGGCGCGATCGCGCCGGACATGACCTTGATAACCGTGCTCTTGCCGCAGCCGTTCTCGCCGAGAAGATGATAGGCTTCGCCAAGACGGATCGTCATGTCGACGCCGCGCAGGGCATGAACGCCGCCGTAGCGCTTGTGAATGCCGCGCAGCTCCAGAAAAGGCTCTTCTGACGAGGATGATCCTGACACGCTCGCGCTCCTTCTTCAATTGATCATGATGCCTGCAGTCGGCCAGGCTTCGCTGGGCCGGGGCGTTCGAAAAGCGCCCCGGCCTGCTCGGGAGGTCAACAGATCAGAAGTAGACGTCCTTGTATGTGTCCTTGTCGGCAAGGACCATGCCATTGCCGATGGCGAGAAGGCCGTCGCCGGCGCCCTTGGTGACGGTGATGCTGTGATAGCCGTCGACGCCGAGATCCATGCCGTCAACGATTTCTTCGCCGGCCAGCAGCTTCTGAGCGGCGGCATTCATTGCCATGCCCGCCTTCATCGGGTCCCAGAAGCCGATCGCCGTGATGGCGCCGGATTCCAGATAGGGAGCGGATGGCGCGGGCAGGCCGGTGCCGACGAGGCATACCTTGCCGGCAAGGCCGGCTTCCTCGATGGCGCGACCGACGCCGAGAACGTCGTTGCCGGCGGAGGTCTGGAAACCCTTGATGTCAGGATATTTGCGCAGAATTTCCTTGGCTTTCTCGTAGGTGCCATTGGCGTCGTCGAAGGATTCGTTGTTCGGATCGACAAGCTCCATGCCGGGGTATTTCTTGGCGTTTTCCTCGCCGGCGCCCACCCACTGCATGTGGGTGCGGCTGCCCAGCGAGCCGACAAAGGTCGTCCATTTGCCTTCGCCGCCCATGCATTCGGCAAGGCGTTCATTGAGCGCGGTGCCATAGCTGTCGTTGTCGAAGGCCTCGATGTCGACCATGGTATTGCGCTGGTTGTCGGCCTCGTGGGTGACGACGATAACGCCGCGGTCCATGGCCCGCTTCAGCGTGCCTTCGATGACGACCGGGTCCATCGGCACGACGGCCAGGGCGTCGACGCCCTTGGCGATCAGGTCCTGAATGATCTGGAGCTGCTGCGCCGCGTCGGCGGTGGCCGGGCCGTAGCCTTCGGCGACGACTTCCGGGTGCTCGGACTGATATTCCTCAACACCCGTATTCATGCGATCAAACCACGGAATCCCGCTGATCTTGAACACGGTGGCGATAACGGGTTTGTCGTCCTGTGCAGCTGCCATGCCGGTTGCGCCCGCGAGCGCGGTTGCAGCCATAAGGGTTGCGACGGCGACTGTTTTGAAATGCTTTCTCATTCTTTCCTCCAATTTTCCCTCCGTTTCCATGACCGTCCACGCGAGGGAATGCGAACGGCCGGAGCGGCTCAACAGTGAGTGTGCAGCGATGCTCCTGAAACCTGCATCGTTTGATCAGGGGCGGCACGATTTGCGCCCCGAACCCGTTTCGACTAGCGGCGACCTCCCGGGAACAGATAGCTGACCAGGTCGTGGCGGCCGACGATCAGGAAGGCGAGCAGCAACGCGCCCCAGGCAAAATCCCGGACGAAGTTCGAAAAACCGCCGAAATTCAGAAGGCTCGACATGAGCTGCAACGCGATCGCCGACAGCACGACGCAGATGATGCGTCCATACCCGCCCTGAGGGCGGACCCCCGCCATGACTGCCACGAGAATGGCGATCAGCAGATACGACGTACCGTAGTCCCATTTTACATTGACATTGCGTGCGGCGATGATGACCCCGGCAATACCGGCGAGCAGACCGCTCAGCGTGTAGGTCGTCGTGATCACCGCGCGCTTGGGAAAGCCGGCAAAGGTGGCGGCCTTCAGGTTCGAGCCGCCCAGCATCAGCCACTTGCCATAAGGGGTATAGCGTACGACAAGTCCGATCGCCGTTGCGACGGCGATGAAGATGACGAAACCGATTGGCACGGCAAAGATGAAACCATTGCCGATATTGTAAAGCGGATCCGGGCTGCCGACGGTCACCGCACGCCCTCCCGAGACGATCACGGCCAGGCCGGTGAAGGCCATTTGCGTTCCGAGCGTGCAAAGGATCGGCGTAATGCCGACAAACGAGATCAGGAGCCCGTTGATCAACCCGCCAAGGCAGCCGACGACAACGGCGATCAGCGCAAATGTCGCGGTGAACATCACCGGCTGATCATAGGGATCGAGAAAGCTCGTCACGACGATTGCCGAAGCCACGCCGGCGAGATTGGCAAGCGAGATACCCGACAGGTCGATGCCGCCATTGCCCGCGCACATGGCAAGCGCCACGCCGATCGCCAGCAGGCCGATCTCGGGGACCTGTGTCGCCATCGATTGCAGATTGAAAAGCGAGAGAAAGGTGCCGCCCGAAATCAGGGCGCCGATTGCCAACAGCGCCAGGTTCATGACCGCGAGCACGAGCAACTGACCATCCAGCCGACGCATTAGCACCTCCCGTTTACTAAATCGCCATAACTTTACTAAACGCTAGCAGACGAATGAGGTGCCATCAAGAGCTAAATTTGGGAAAAAGCCGCAATTTGGTCTTCTCAAAGGCATGGAATACGCCTAGTTTCCAACTAAAATTCACTAAACAAAATGCGCGAAGACAAGACGGTTGCAACCTGAGCGCCAACCAGCAATTTTGAGAATATGAAAACCAAGACCATTCCCACGATTCGCGACATAGCAGCTGCCTCAGGGGTGTCAGCCGCGACGGTATCTCTTGTGCTCAACGGCAAGGGGGAGATTTCCGAAGCGACGCGGGTGCGGGTTCTCGAAGCCGTATCGCGCCTTAAATACGTACCGCGCGCTTCCCGAAGCCGTTCCAGCGAGGTCAAGGAGACATTGCGGTTCCTGAAAATCGCCAAACACGGCCAGACGGTGAACCGCGACCACAGCCATTTCATTTCCGATTATATCGACGGCATGTCGCAGGAGGCGCTGCGCAGAGGCTATGCGCTCGAGGTTGCCAGCCACGATGGCGAGACCATTGCCTCGATTGCGGAAGCCGTGGCCGGGGCCGCCGGCGTCAGCGGCGTTATCGCTCTTGGAACGGAACTGAGCGAAGAGGACATCCGCTTGCTGCAAAGCGTCGGGGCACCGATCGTGTTTATCGATACCTTTTACGACGTCGTTGAGGCGAATTTCGTCAACATGAACAATATCGACGCCGTCTACAAGGTGCTGGAGCGCTTCAAGTCGCGCGGCTTTTCACGGGTCGGTTTTGTCGCAAGCCATGTTGGAACGACCAACTTCAAACTGCGGCATGACGCCTATTTCCGCAACATGGAGCGGCTAGGTCTTGCGGTTGATCCTTCGCTGATCATTTCCGTTGAATCGACCTTTACGGGCGCCCATCGCGGTGCGTCTGATTATTTGGCGTCCGGCGGCAAGCTGGCGGAATGCTATTTTTGCACCAATGATATCATGGCGCTCGGCTTTGCCCGGGCTTTGCGGGAGAACGGTATCGGTATTCCTCAGGATGTTTCGCTGATCGGTTTCGACAATCTGCCGATGAGTGCCACCAGCGATCCGCCGTTGACGACGATTGACGTATCCAAGCGCAAGATCGGCTTTCATGCCGTTGCCTTGCTTGATGACATCATCAACGGTGCTGCCGACCTTCCGTGTGTGAAGATGCTGGTCGGCGCCGACCTTGTCGCCCGCTCCAGCGGCTAGGCCGGCTTCCGGAGCGGGCGCCTCCGCGCCGGGCAAGGGGGCAAGTCCCGCTGTGCCCGCATGTCCGGAAACGCCCGAGAAAATTCACAGGCGGCGGCAATCCGCCCCCGAACACCGGAGAGATTGCGCCGTATGCCATCCGTGCCGCGCGCCACAGGGAAACTGTGGGGGAAAGCTGCTGACTTCATACTGGGCGATCTCCCTGCATTCTTTTGGGGGGCGGTGCATTCGACCTCGTCGCGGGCCGGGCATAATATCCGGAAGGCTTCGATGGGCATGTCGCCGTTGCGGAAGTGGTCGGGTCCGGGCAGCGGCTCGGGGGCGTTCAGTCGCCGAGCCGCCTGGAGCACCGGAGCAGGCTCGAGGCGCATGGTCACAGCTTCACTCGTTCACGTTTCCGGGCAGGCTCAGATCGTCCGAAGCGAGGTCGAAGACGTTGGCGACGCACAGAAGCGGTGCGTGAATACTCTCATTGACCCGAAGTCCGACGGTCACGCCGTCATAGGACGCAGCTTCAACGACGCCGATATCGCCGAACGGCACGCGCACCTCGGGCGGAGCGCAAAGATAGGCAATGAGGAGAAATGGCGGCGTTCAGCGCCTGGGGCTGCGCAAAGTTGGTCGTTTTCCGGCAAGGACGACGTTTCGGGCGGGATTGGCACCGCAAGCGCTGGACTTGTGTGATTACGCCTGAACGAGTGCGACCTGCAGCAAGACAGTGAGTGCCGCGGAGAACAACCCGACATGATGGAGCGCGGCCAGCTTGCTCAGGCCCTCGCGTACGATCTCGATCTCGCCGTCGGACGGGTAGTCCTTGACCGCCTCGATGCGGCCGAAGAGCTGACTCAGCATGTAGCCCAGGCAAAGCGCCAGCACGATCAGCACCGTGAACGGCGCCCAGGCGAAATCGCGCTGCCACGCCTGTACTGCGAGCAGCACTGTTCCCGTACCCATCGTGGCCATCATGGTCGGGGGCAAGAGCCGGATCAGGCGGTTGAGTGCCGCGTGGACCGACCGCGCAGTCTCGTCCGACACGTTCGGCGTCATCGGATTGCGCATGACCGCCCAGACCGGCTTCTCGATATAGGACAGCGTCAGGAATATTCCGCATGCGAAGGCGAAGCAGACCGTGACAAGCGACGAGATCAAAGAGGTCATGGAAAGAGTCCTTTTCGGGTTAACGCTGCGTCCGGAGCGATTTCAGACGCAGTGGCTACCGGGTCATCGTCCGCTACTGCGTAAAAGCTCTGGCGGTCCGGTTCCGGCATTTGTCCTTGAGGTTGCCGCAGTCGAATGTCGGAAACCCCCGGACATCCGGCAATCCATTCCGTCAGGTCGCCGCCCCGTGGCGCTCCTCGGGGAGAGGATAACGCAGGGCGAGCGTGTCCGCGGTCAATTCGTGCTGCTCCAGAAAGTCTCGGACCTCGGCTTCGATCTTCGGCCTGGCAATAGCCGAGAACCGCTGAACGAGGCCCGCAACGCCGCAGACGGTGAAAAGGTGAATGAGCTCGACCGGCGTCCAGTGGACGATCGCGGGCTGAATGCAACGCCTGGGCGTGGTGATCGGCGCCTGGCCTGAAAGCCAGGCCACCGTCAATGCGGCACGCTCTTTTTCGGTGAAGAGCGCCTGCCCCTCGGGGCGCGACTTTGCCGCATCGAAACAATGACGGGCACGCTCGACCGCGCGTTGATCGCTCCCGGCCGCCCTGCAGGCAAGCAGCCCCTCCACTGCGGCGAGATAGTCATGGCCTCTGGCAATGGCCGAGACGCGCGCCATCAGATGCTTGAGTTCGGATGGCACCGGCGAATGGGGCCGGTCCTGCATCATCTCGACATAAAAGACCGCGTGGCGGGCGCGCAGGTGCTCCGGCCAGAGGTGCATCCAGTCCGGCAGGAGCCCCAATTCCCGCCTGGCATATGCCTCCGCACCGCCCGCCTCCCCGACAATCGCCTCGTATTTCGCGACCATCGCTTCCACAGAGGGTCCGCCCTGGGGCAGGTCGTGGTCGAGATTGGTCGCTGTGCGAGCCTCGCTCACACCGTGACGACCGGCCTCGATGCCCGCGCTCTGCTCGGACTGTCGCGCCCAGTGGGCTTCGATGTCGACACCGGTAAGATCGTTGAAGGTGTTGAGGAAACCGAACGCCGAGGCGATCATTGCCGTGCCGGTGATATTAGCCTCGACGTCTTCGTGCGAGATGCGCTTCCGTGAGGCGTTGGCCCGAACCCGCGCCAGCAGTTCGTCGCTAACCGTGTTGGTCGTCGACGCTGCGGCGAGATCGGCAAGCGCCGCTTCGAATGGGCCGATCGGAGAACCTTCCGGCGCCTGTCCCTGTCGGGCGGCTTCGATCAGTTTCGGGATGCCGAGCGATTTCTCGCCCGCCGCCGACGTCATGTGGACCTGGCAATAGTTGCATCCCGACGCCTCGGACGTGGAAAAGCCGGTTGCCATCATCACCGGTTCGCCCAGGATTTTCTGCCCCATCCCGATGGCGCCGACATTATGGGCATAGACGAAGAGCTTATAACTCTCCGGCCAATGATGCTGGAAGTAAAAACAGTTCGGCCAGAAACCGAAAAAATCCTTATAGAAACGCAGAATGGCCCACTGCTCGGGATCATCCGAACGCGTTCCGTCGCTTTCGGGAATATAGTCTTTGAGCACGATATCCTCCGCGCCATGCGCGATGGTTTCGTCAGAGAGGTGATCCGTGTCGATCGCGGCGGTCGCTGCGGCAACGAGCGGCACAAGTCGTCCGGCGGCGTTAAGCGCGACAAGATCCTGCGAACCGTTGATATGCATCTCGCCGGCGAAGGCCTGCGGCACTGTCGATACACCGGACAGGTAGACGCTGAGATTGGCGGTCCGCGGCGAGGCGCTCACGTCATGCTCGCCAAATCCGAGGCCGGCGCGTGACAGCGTCTCCTTGGCCGCGACGCAGAACCGGCAATCGGGTTTGGTGAAGAGTTGCAGCTTCTCGGCCATATCGGGCTCCGTTCGTTTGTTCGGGTTGAACATATATTGGCACTGGACATTCAGCGCGAAAACCGATCATTTTTGAACAAAACGTTCGGAAAACGGAACGGTGACATGAATAATTTTGACCTGAACGATCTTCATGGATTCGGCCTGATCGCGAGCGCTGGCGGATTAAGCCCCGCCTCGCGCCGGTTCGGGGTGCCCAAGGCAACCCTGTCTCGCGCACTGCAACGGCTGGAGAACGCCGCGGGCGCTCCTCTCTTCGATCGTATCGGCCGGGGCTTGCGCATGACTCCGCTCGGCGAGAGCCTCCTGCCTGCCGCCGAGGATGCGCTATCGCTCCTTTCGACGGCGGAGGAAGCCGTGCGCCTCGGTCAGGGGGAGCCGAGCGGACGCTTGCGCATCGCAGGCAGCGCCCTTTCGGGCCAGAAACTGCTGGCGCCGGTGCTTGCCAGGCTGACGGAACAGTATCCGGCGGTAAAGGCCAGCCTGCGTGTCACGAGCGGCGGACCGGATCCGGTTGCCGAGGAACTGGATGTCGTGATCCGCGTCGGGCGGCCGAACGAGCCTTATCTTGTGGCGAAGAAAATTGTTGCCTCGCCGCTCGCGCTCTACACCTTCCGCACGCGCGGCGCTGAGGTTGATCTTTCCGATCCGAGTGCTGTAGAGGGCCTTGGCCGGATCGACATCGCCATTGATGAGTTTCCCCACGAATGGAGAATGACCGGCTCGAAGGGTGAGGTCGTATACCTCACGAGCGAGCCGTTGATGACTGTGAGTGAACCGACTGTCGCTCTCGGCATCCTGAGCGCCGGCTCCGGGGTCGCGCTTCTGCCGATGTTGTACGCTGAGCCATTGGCTCGCGCCGGCGCCCTTGTCCGGGCGCTGCCGGATTTCATCGGGCCGCAAATGGAACTCTTTGCAGCGCTGCCGCCAAAAAGGTCGAACGTACCGGCGGTCCGGGCCTTTCTGGATCTGCTTGTTTCTCACGTGATGGAAATCAAGGACGTCGCCAGCGCCTACGACTTCACGACGGAACGAATCTCGATGGCTTCAAAAACCACAAGAATATCTTGAACAGGTCCTGTCTCGACCGGATACCCTGCCGGAACCGATGGGTCACGGGGACGGGTTCGGGGTCGCCGAACGCGTCAGGACGTTGCGTGAAGCCTAGGACAAGTCGCGACCCAACGGTGATCGCTGGCCGCTTGATTTACGGCTTCGTGGGGTTGATTGCCTCCAGGCCGGATGTTCCGATACCGCATGCCCGGTCGGTCAACTGACAAAGACAGAAAACGCCGGATGCTGCCTCACATCACGTTCTGCGCAAATATGCGCCGCCGCGTCCCGCTTTGCATCGAACGTTACCATTCTTTTGAAGCCAAACACCGTTCTCAGGGGAAGAGCATATCTTGACCAAGTGTATACCGAACGGTATATGTCAAGACATGATACATGCGACCCCCACGAGAGCCATATTGCTCGAACATGCCCTTCGTCTCTTTTCCGCCTATGGCTATGAAGGCGTTGGCGTTCAACAGATCTGCAATGATGCCGGCGTGGGGAAGCCCACGCTCTATCATTATTTCGGGTCCAAGCTCGGCCTTCTCGAAACCTTGCTGAAGGAGCGTCTGGCCCCCTTGCATGAGGCGCTGGAGCGTGCCTGTATGGTTGCGCCGTTCGACCGTGCGCTCACTGCGCTCGCGGAAACGACATTCGGTTTCGCCCGTGAGGAGCCCTCGCTCTACCGCTTTTACCTGACGCTCTGGTTCGCCCCGGTGGAAAGCGAGGCGCGGCAGGCGGCCGAGCAGCACCACCAGCGCCATTTCGAGGTGTTCGACGCCTGTTTCCGTGCCCATGAGCAAGCCTCCGGTGGCGGGTTGACAGGGCGGCACAGGCTTCTGGCGGCCTCCTTTCTCGGCCTGGTCAACAATCATATCGGCATCGCGCTCAACAGCTTCGCGACGCTCAACGCGCGCTCGGCGGCAGACACGGTCAAAATGTTCCTGAACGGCGCCCTGCCGCCCGCTTCTTCCGACGGAGAACAATCATACAATGTACCATTCAGTACATAAGCAGGGGCGACCGATGTCCTCATGGATTGAGCACGCCGTTTTCTGGCACCTTTATCCACTCGGCTTCACCGGGGCGCCAATCCGCCCTGATGCCGATACGCCGCTTAAGCACAGGCTTGACCATCTGCTGAAATGGCTCGATTACGCCGTCGAACTCGGCGCTTCCGTCCTGTTGCTGGGCCCCATCTTCGCCTCAGCGACCCATGGCTACGACACCACCGACCATTTCCGGATCGATCCACGGCTCGGCGATGACGACGATTTCGACAGGTTGATCGTTGAGGCGCGCGCACGTGGCCTGCGGGTCGTGCTCGATGGTGTGTTCAATCATGTCGGGCGCAGCCACCCCTTTGTCCGCGATGTGCTGGAGCGCGGCGCGTCGTCGTCGAAAGCGTCATGGTTTCGTTTCATGCCGGAAGGCGAACTTGCCACATTCGAGGGGCACCACGGTCTCGTGGCGCTCAACGGGGAAAATCCGGCGGTCGAGGATTATGTCCGCACGGTGATGCTCCACTGGTTCGACCGCGGGGCTTCCGGCTGGCGGCTCGATGCGGCTTACGTGATGGCGCCGGAATTCTGGGCGCGTGTGCTGCCGGGCGTTCGCGACCGCCACCCCGACGCCTTCATCTTCGCCGAGATGATCCATGGCGACTATGCCGGATTCGTCCAAATGAGCGGCGTCGATTCCGTGACCCAGTACGAACTCTGGAAAGCCATCTGGAGCGCGCTCAACGACCGCAATTTCTTCGAGTTGAGCTGGGCGCTCGACCGGCATAACGGCTTTCTCGATCATTTCATTCCGCAGACTTTTGTCGGTAATCACGACGTCACGCGGCTGGCGAGTTGCCTTGAGGACGCCGGCACGCTGGAACAGGCGCTCGCCGTGCTGTTTACGGTCGGCGGCATTCCCTCGGTCTATGCCGGCGACGAGCAGGCCTTCCATGGCATCAAGACGGAAGGCGAGGGCGGCGACGACGCGGTTCGCCCGGCCTTTCCCGAAAGTCCGCAGGATCTCTGGTCGGATGGCTGGTCCGTCTACCGCCGCCATCAGGAACTGATCGGGGTGAGGCGCCGCCACTCCTGGCTTGTCAGGGCGCGCACGAAGGTCCTGCGGCTGGAGAACACCCGGCTCCTCCTCGAACTGGCGCATGACGGGCGGCGGCTTTTCCTGGCTCTCAATCTCGACGGACCGGCGTCCTTTGCCGTGCCGGAGGCAAAAACGGTGCTTGCGGGGCGGGATGCGCATCTCTCCGGCGCCGGATCGCTGCATCTGGGGGCAAAGGGCTGGGCCATTCTGTCGACAGCGCAGTGTTGACCTCATCGGCCCAAACGCGCTGTTTGATGCCAAAGACACCGTAGCGCGGAAACCAATGAAGGCAGACACCATGAAACGCATCAGTATGACGGCCTGGGCAGCCCTGGCGATTGCGGCCTGTCTTTACGCAACCATGACGCTCTGGACGTTGCCGGCGATCAGCCGGGCCGCTGGCGGCCTCCCGCCTTTCGATATGCGGCCGGGCGGCTATACGTTCGGCGAAGCGAAAGCCTTCCTGTCGGCGCTGTCGGAGAACGGGCGGGCGCTTTATCTCGGTCCGCAGCAGCATCTCGATCTTGTCTTTCCGGCAGCGCTTGCGCTTGGGCTTGGTCTTGCGCTCTATCGGCTTGTGCCCTTCACCCGGTTCTGGAAACTTTGCTTTGCCGCAATACCGGTGATCGGGATGGTGTTCGACTATCTGGAAAACGCCGCCGTCAGGGCCATGCTTTTCGCCGGGCCGGCAATCCTCCAGCCCGAACAGGTCGAGACCGCCAGCCGGTTGACGATGGCCAAGTCCGTCTTCGACAGCGCCGGTTACGGGCTCGTCCTCGTTTTCCTGGTTCTCTGGGCTGTGCAACGCCGGCGCGGCGTTTCCGCTTCCCGCGATTGAAGAAAAGGCAGGCCGACAGTTTTAGCCCGAGGTGCCGCTCGGGTCTGCGCCGTCGTCCGTTCTCTGCGATTTGCGGAAGGCCGCAGGCGTTTGTCCGGTCATGCGCCGGAACGAGGTGTAGAAAGCGGACTTGGAGTTAAAGCCCACATCATAGGCGATCTCGAGAACCGTTTGCGTTTCGGAAACCAGAAGCCTCTTGGCCGCGCCGATGCGGTGGCCGTTGACAAATGCGTAGAAGGACTGGCCAAGCGTTTCGCTCAGCGTCTGCGAAATATAATTGGGCGCAACGCCGATATGCTGAGACAAAGACCAGAGCGAGAGATTGGCGTCCCGGTAGAGCCGTTCGTCCGTCATGACGGCGGTGAGCTTCTCCGCGATCCGCTGCTGCATCTCGCGTGACAGCGCGCTTCTTTCATATTTGCCGCTTTCGCCTGTCCTTGCCTGGGCTGCGTCCGGCGGCACAAGGCCCGGTCGCTGGCGTAGCCCCCAGACGCCCAGAACCATGACAATCAACAGCGACCACAGGCGGTCGATGGCGACCGGAACAACAGTCCAGCCCAGGGGGTCGAGAAGGGCGGCGTCGACGAGGTTGAGCAGGGCGTAGATGGCCACCATGCCCATCAGCCAGTTGATCCAGTAGAGCTCCAGCCGCTCGGTGCTGGCATAGAGATCGCAGAGCCGCTTGCGGTAGCCCGTCAGCCTCCGGTACATCAGCACGACATAAACCAGCCAAAGCGCAAAAGTTGCCGGCCCGAGCAATCGCCAGATGACGACAAAAACGGAAAGCGCCACCGGCAGCGGCGTTCCGGTTTCGGCGGCGGAAAACAGGCCGTTGCGCGTTGCAACCGGCAGCAGGGCCATGGCGAGCCCGGCGACGGCGGCAAGGGCGGGCAGGATGAAATGCCGGATCGACGGTCTGCGGGGCGGCCCTTCCCGCGTCAGCGCCAGAACATAGAAATAAAAGAGCGGCGCCAGCAATGTGCTTGCCGGCGCGAACAGCCCCCACACCAGCGAGGAATAGACATGTCCCGCAAGCGTGTTCTCGTCGAAACGTAAGGGCAGGGGCGAGATGATGAAGACCAGCAGGAACAGGCATCCGAGCAGCCGGGAGCTTGTGTGAAACCGCGTCTGGCCAAAGGCCAGCACGGCCGAATAGAGCGCGATGACCGGCAGCGCCGTATCGGCAATGGTTTCGAACTGGTCGATCAAGGGTGGTGTCGGCGTTTGTTTCGGTCTTTGAGAGATCTTTCTAGCGCATCGGCCCCAAAATCGGAATCGATTTTCGGAAAGCACGATGCGTAGATTCAATAGGTTAGAGCGTCCTTTGTGCGTCCGAAAGGACAACCTCCTGAAAGCCCACATCTAGCGGAGCCAGCCGATAACCGCAAATTCCGGCTTCTCCGGTGTCCTCGCCTGCCGGACAGGACGACGCGACGGCGTCTGCGTCCTAGCGCATCCGTGATTGAAACAGTCACGGATTGGACATTTGAAGCAAGGCCTACTCCATTACAGAAACATCCTCGTCATCGCCGTTCTGGCGCTGTCGCTTTGCCTCTCGCAGAAAACGGTCGAAAGCTACGGCGACAACCTGCAGATCGGGCTTCCGGTCGCCGCCTTCGGTTGCCGGATCGCGACCGGGGGCGGCGGAGACTATGCCGCGCGCTTTCTGGCGATGCTCGGCACGGTGCACCTCGCGAAATGGGGGCTTGGCGGCGCCCGGATCAATATCCGCCCCTCGGGGAGCCTTCACGGGTTCCCTTCCGGCCATATGGCGGCGGCAAGCTTCGGCGCAAGCAGCCTCATCAATGCCTGCATCGAAAAATCGCCGGTGACGAAAACAGTGGTCATACTGGCGGCGTTCTTTGTCGGCGGCTCGCGCATCGAATCGGATTCGCATAACCTCTGGCAGGTTCTTGCCGGGGCGCTCTGGGCGCTCTTGTTCGAGCGCGGCTTCAGAAAGGCCACTGGACGGCTTCGACGACTGGCGCGCAAACGAAAGGACGACAGGATGGCTGCGGGTACAAGCAGGGAGAGCATCGGCCGATGAAACTTGCCGAATATGCGGAAAAGCTGATGGGAATGGATGGCAGCACCTGGCAGCGCCACGCCAATCCGTGGAGCGGCTGGAGCCGGCTGACAGTGCTGCCGGCGATCGCGCTTGCCGCCTGGAGCCGGGTTCTGATCGGCCCCTGGGCCATCCTGCCCGCCATCGCGGCCCTTGCCTGGGTCTGGCTGAACCCCAGGATTTTCCCGCCGCCCAAACGCAAGGATAGCTGGATGACGCGCGGGATTTTCGGCGAACGGGTCTGGCTCAAGCGCGGAAGCGTGGCCATTCCCGCCGGTCATGAGCGCGCCGGGACAATCCTGAACGCGCTCTCGGCCGTCTCCGGGCTCATCTTCATCGCCGGCCTGATCTGGCTCGATTTATGGGCCACGCTTTCCGGCATGGCGCTGACCATGCTGCTCAAGCTCTGGTTCCTCGACCGCATGGCTTGGCTTTACAGCGATATGGAGAAGGTCAACGCCGAGTATGCCGCCTGGTCGCACAGCGAGCGGACGACCTGAATTGCGCGCGGTTTCGCCTTCTGGAAAAGAGAAGCCGCGGCGCAGAACGCCGCGGCCTATTGTGTCATCCCGGCAGGGGGCAACCCTTACATTAGCCCGAGAAGGCGCGGCAGGCCTGTGGTGAGGGCCGGAATATAGGTGATCATCAGCAGCGCGATCATCAGCGTTATGAAGAACGGCAACAGAGGTTTGGCCACCTTTTCGATACTCACGCCGCCGATGCTGCATCCGACGAAAAGCACCGAGCCCACCGGCGGCGTCATTGAGCCGATGCCGAGGTTGAAGATCATCATCAGGCCGAACTGTACCGGGTCCATGCCGACTTCCCGCGCGATCGGCAGGAAGATCGGGGTGAAGATCAGCACTGCCGGCGTCAGGTCCATGAAGAAGCCGATGATCAGCAGGCAGATATTCATGATCAGCAGGATCACGATCGGGTTTTCGAAGGTCAAAAGCGCCTCGGCGATCGCGTCCGGAATGCCGGTGATCGTCATCACATAGGACATCACGCCGGAGGCGGCGATCAGGAACAGGATGACGGCGCTGGTGACCATGGAGCTCTTCAGGACGTCGACATATTCCCGCCACGTGGCAAGCCGGTAGATCAGCGACAGAACGAAGGAGTAGAGAACGGCGACGGCTGCACCCTCGGTTGCCGTAAAGGCGCCGATGACGATGCCGCCGATCACGACCACGACCATCAGCAGCGGCGGCAGGGCCTGCCAGACGATCTTCGCCGCTTCGCCGAGGCCGGGGATTTCCGACACCGGAAACTTCCGGCGCTTGGCGATGATGCCGGCGACGATCATCACCGAAAGACCCATGAGCAGGCCGGGCACATAGCCGCCGATAAAGAGAGCCGAGATTGAGGTGCCGCCGGAGACCAGCGAGAACAGGATCAGCGGGCCGCTCGGCGGGATCAGGATGCCGGAGGGCGCCGAGGCAATGTTGACGGCGGCCGAAAATGTCGGGTCATAGCCCTCTTTCTTCTGCAATGGCGCCATGGTTCCGCCGACGGCGGCGGCCGCAGCGATCGCCGAGCCCGAGATCGAACCGAACAGCATGTTGGCGATCACATTGGTGTGCGCAAGCGAGCCCGGCAGGCGTCCGCCGATCAGCTTGGCGAGGTTCACCAGCCGGATGGCGATGCCGCCCTTGTTCATGATGTTGCCGGCAAGAATGAAGAAGGGGATTGCCAGCAGCGTGAACGAATCGACGCCTGCAAACATCTTCTGGGTGGCGACAAAGAAGGCGACGCTTGGCGGCAGGAAGAACAGGCCGGTCAGAATGGAGGACACGGCGATCGCCACGGAAATGGCAATGCCCTGGGCCAGCATCAGGAAGAACAGGCCGAAGAGCAGGACGGACGCGAAAACCGTCTCGTCCACATAGTCGAAGATAAAGTCCATGTCAGAGGCTCCCGACCGGCTTGAGGGCTGCCCGGTTGCTGTCGCGGATGAGAATGATCATGTTCAGCGATTGAAGGATAAAGATCAGCACGGCGGCGATCGGCATGATCAGGTAGACCTCGCCGATGGGAATGCGCATGATCGGCGAAAACTGCGTCATCGAGGATGTGACGGCCTTTATGCCGCCGAGAAACAGGATGAACGCCGAAAACACCAGAACGACGGTGTCGTTGATCAGCATCAGGATCAGCTTCTTGCGCCCGCTGAGCGCCTCGATGACAAAGACAAGCGACAGGTGCTGGCGGGTGCCGAAGGCATATGCCGATCCGAGAAAGGCCATCCAGATCATCATGAAGCGGAGAAGTTCTTCGGTGTAGAGCGCCGGAGACGCAAGCACATAGCGGGTGAAAACCTGCCATAGCATCAGTCCGGCCATGATCGCGAGCATGGCAGAGGTCAGGTAAAGCAGGGCGCTCTCCAGAGCATGTTTTGTTTTGTCTATCATGGATGTCCTCCATGTCCTCCACGACGGAGGCGGAGCGGCGTCGTTCGGGACTGTTCTTCTGGTGCGGCCGCAAAGGTGTCCTCCCCGCACGGTCGCTTTGATGATATCATGCATCATGAAAAAAGATTGCGCCATATGAAAGAATATTTCATACTGTGTCAAACGGAGGATTGCAGATGAAAAAGGAAAGCAGACGTCTACGGCTGAGCGACCTGGCGCGTTATTGCGGCGTCTCGCCATCCACCGCGTCGCGGGCGTTGTCGGGAACGCCGGGGGTCAGGCCGGAGCTGAGGGAGAAAATCCTTCAGGCCGCCAAGTCCCAGAACTATCACGTGCCCATGTCGATTGCCGGCATGAAGGTCGTTGTCGCGGCCAGCGCCAGCGCCATGATCGACTATCAGCGCAACCAGTTCACGGCATTCGTACTGGAGGGCATGCGCGAACGCGCCGAGGTTCTCGGCCTGTCTTTGTCGACGAAGGCGATTTCGAACGCGGACGATGAGCGCCGCATGCTGGACGAGGCTGCCGATGATCCCGAAATCGCCGGTGTGCTGATGCTGACCATCGATGAGGATGAGATGCTGGTGCCGGCGCGCGCGTTCCGCAAGCCCGTTCTGCTGGTCAATGGCGACGACCCGCTGATGCGGCTGTCGAGCATCGCGCCGCACAATCGCGCGGCCGCAGCCCTTGCCACGCGCTACCTGAAATCGCTCGGTCATTCCCGCATCCTGTTTCTCGCCCGCCCCGGCCGGCGCACCATCCTGCGGCGTCTTGAAGGCTGGCGCGACGAGATCGAGACGATCGAGGGCGTCCACTGGCGCGATCTCGTGGTCGATGCGACCGACTGGACGCCGGAGGCTGCGATCGAGGCGATGCGCCGCCATGTCGGAGAAAAGGGCAACGCCTTCACGGCGGTTCTCGCGGCCGGCGACAGCCTTGCGGCCGGCGCCATTTTCGGTTTGCGCGAACTCGGCCTGTCTGTTCCAGACGATGTTTCGGTGATGGGGATAGACGGCCTGCCGCAAAGCGACTTCCTCGATCCGCCGCTGACCACGGTTCAGATCCCGATGCAGGAGATGGGAGCGGCGGCGCTGGACATGATGCGCGACCTTCTTGACAACGAACCCTTCCTGTCGCGCCGCACGGAACTGTCCTGTTCGCTGACCGAACGCGGGTCGACGGCGCGTGCGAAGGATGGCGAGGGCTGAGGCCAGAAGAGCGCGCCGGCGGATGCTGAGAGCGCCGCCGCCGGCATTTTTCGAACCGCCTAGTCGAAGCGGCGGATCGCGCCCTCGATCGTCCAGTCGGCGGGGTTAAGGCTGCGCCCCTCCGCCGCAATCGTGCCATCCGGTCCGAAGGCGACCGCGCCATAATCCGGATCGTCGACGGTGATGGTCCCGTCTTCGGCAAGGGCGTAGGTCAGGGCTTCGAAACGCTGACAGAAGCCGGCAAGCCCGCCTTCGACCTCTCCGCTGTCGGCCAGCCGGAACAGCCAGGCGGTCTTGCGCCCGTTCTGGCGGATTTCCATGCCCGCTGTCGGGCCGGTCGTCACCGGCAGGAGCGGCGTCGTGCCGGTTGCCATGACAAGGCCATGCCCGGAGCGCGCGCAGGCAAAGTGCGTGCCGTCCATGGTTTCGTCAAAAGCCCGTGCGGGGAACCAGATGTGGCTGAAATCCGGTTGTCCCTCATGGGTTTCGAACAGAACCACGGCCAGATTGCGGTACTGGTGAACACGCGGCAGCGCGCCGCAACCGCCCCAGTAGGAGGGCCTGCCGAAACCGCAATGGATCACCTCGCCGGGATGGTTCACCCAGATCTGCGCATCGGGATTGCGGCCGATCCGCAGTTGCAGCACGGTTTCCTGATAGCCCCATTCGCCCCAGCGATAGCGGGCAAGCGACCCCATAGCCGTTTCCGCGGTCTTGTAGTGGTAGAGATGGGCAAACCGGTTTTCGCCTTGCGAGAACGTCCATTCCTGGCCGCCCGCGCCGGACATGCAGGCAGTGTCGCCATTGCCTTCCGGGATGACGAGGTCGAAATCGCGCAGGCAGAGCAGGAATTGCGGAAGCGTCTGGAAGGTGCGGCCGAAATATCCGCGTGACCACAGCACCCGCGCGATCGCGGAAAGCTCGCTCGTGCGCGCGGCCATCAGCGTGTGCTCGTAGGAGCGGCCCTGGGCGGCGGTCAGCGTGCCGTGATGGGCGGAGGCGGCAACCACAGAGATCAGCCGCAGGATCGCCTTGCCGGCGCGGGCGCGGATATCCTCGTCATGGGCAAGGGCGTAGAGCGTCGTCAGGCCCTTGAGGTCGATCGGGAAATAGGGAACCGAGTTGAATTCGGCCATTTCCCATTTTTCGAAATGGTCGAACCAGTCCCTCAGCCGTGCCGCGCCACGTGCGGATTGTTCGGCCCCCGTCACATTGGCGCGAACGAACGTCTTGTCCGCATGAAAATGCCCGGCCAGATAGGCGGCGGTGTGGAACAGCAGCGCGTGGTTTTCCGAATAATACCACTGCACGTCATTGCCGGGCTCATCCAGCCAGTAGCGGAAGTTGAGTGTAGCCGCGTCGATCCGCGCCCGGATCTCTTCCGACAGAAGATCGCCATAGCGGATCCGCCCGAACAGCAGCGGTACGAGGTGGAAATCGGCGCAGTCGTGGCAGTTCTCGATCTTCGGCAGCGAAACGGAAATCATCGCTTCGGTGCGGGCATCGCCCTGGCCAAGCCCGAGCCGCGCCAGCGCCGAAATCGCATCCGCATAACCATTCTCGGCGACATGGCGGAGCGCTTCGTCGATGCGGGCGTCGAGGCTTTCGGGCGGCTCGCCCTGGTCCTCGCAGCGTGCGATCTCGACTGTGAACGGCCGCGAAAGCGTCAGGCCGCCGGCGCTGAGGCGCACGTCGAAATGGCGAAAATCGCTGTGGAACGACGACACGTCGCCGACGACCAGTCGCGCGGAACCGGCGGGCAGGCGGGTCGTAAATGTGTCGTGCTCTTCGGCGAGAAAATCGCCCGCGACCATGATTTCGACATCGAGGTCGCGGCTGACGGTCTGCGGGCAATGAAAGGCGACAGTTCCCGAGGAATAGGCCGGCTGCTCGAAATGCATGGTGTCCAGCATGTTTTCGATCTCGTCGGCAGGTCCGCTTTCGCAAGGCACATCGAGAGAGACAGCGGCCTCCGGCCCGTCGCAATAGTCGAGTTCGAAGAAATAGCGGGCGTCGCGTTCGGCGAGATCATCGAAGAACACGGCAATCTCGTTCAGGCCGGCCTTCAGTTCGACCTCGAACGCCTGCTCGGTTTCGAAATTGCGCTGGTAGACGCTCATGAAACCTGCCTCTTCGCCGTTGACGAAGAGGATGGCGCCGCCGCAGCAGCTGAGCTTGAGCCTCGCCGTTCCTGCCGCCTTCGCCTCGATCCGGGTTTCCGCCCATGCGGAGACCGTGGTGGCCCGGAACCAGAAACCGGACAGGTCGACGCGCGGCGAGCCGAACGGCGTCCAGATGCGGCTTGGTTCCTGTTTTTCGACGATCACGGGCCGTTTGCCGCGCCGCTCGCTGACGAACTGCGTGCGGCAGGGATATTCGTGCGGGATGAAGTTCTTTTCCTTGGTAAGGAAGAACTGCGCATCCATATGGCCCGACATGGTGGTGTCGGGCACGTTGTATTCCGCTTCGGCGATCGCCGATATGTGCCAGTAGCAGACCGGCGAACCGTTGGTCAGGGGCCGGCGCATCGCGCCGTCTTGTGCATTTTGGGCCATCACAGCAGATCTTTCACGGCAACGGGCGTCACATCGTTATAGGCCTTGTTTTCCCCTGTCATGCCCCAGACGAAGCAATAGGGGCCGGTCCCTGCGCCCATGTGGATCGACCAGGCCGGCGACAGGATGGCCTGGCGGTCGGCGACCACGATATTGCGCACCTGCTTCGGTTCGCCCATGAAATGCATGACCCGGTCCTCGGGCGCCATGTTGAAATAGACATAGGCTTCCATGCGGCGTTCGTGGACATGCGGCGGCTCGGTGTTCCAGATGCTGCCAGGCGCAGGCTCGGTAATGCCCATCAAAAGCAGGCAGCTCGGCGAGACTTCCGGGTGGATATACATGCGCAGCGTGCGCTTGTTGGCATGCGCCTCGTCGCCCATGGTAATGGGTTTGGAATCGGCCTTGCGGATGAGCGCCGACGGCACGGCATAGCCGGCGGGCACCGAGTTCATATAGAATGCCGCCGGCGCGGCGGCGCTCTCGGAGGCGAGCCGGACGGATTTGGTATCGCGACCGACATAGACGATATCGCGATGCTCGACCGTGTAGACCGTCTCGTCGACCGTCACGGTTCCCGTGCCGCCGAGATTGACGATGCCCATCTCGCGCGCATCGAAGAAGCCGGGCGTGCCGACAGCGGCGCCGTCGGCGATTTCGGCTTCGCCGTCCACCGCCAGAAAGCCGCCGATGATCATCCGGTCGACATGGGTGTAGACCATCTGCAGCTTGTCGGCGACGAACAGGTTGTCGATGAGGAATTCCTCCCGCAGGCGTTCGTTGCTGTAGCCGCGAACGTCTTTCGGGGAAACGGAATAGCGTGTGTCTTCAAACATTATTCTTCCTCCGCTTTGGCAATGTTGAGGGCTTCGACCAAGAGCAGCAGGGCCATGGATTGGCCATAGCCGGTCGGCTGGATCGGAATGTCCTTGTAGAACTGGAGATCGTGGCCCATGCGGGTGCCATAGGACACATTGTCGACGATGCCGTCCTCGCCGATATTGTCGAGCGTGACGGCGAGCGCCTTCAGGCCCGCATCGCGCCAGCTTTCCGGGCCGATGCCGAGTCGCGCGCCTTTCAAAAGTGCATAGCCGATGGCGGCGGTGGCGGAGATTTCCTCATAGGAAGACGGATCGTCCACCAGCGTGTGCCACGCACCGCTTGCCGCCTGATAGCCGATCAGCGTTTCAAGCTGCGCCTTCACCACTTCCGTCAGGTAGCGCTTGGTGGCCTCATCGAGTTCGGCAAGCTCGAGAAGGTCGAGAACGCCGGCGGAAATCCAGGAATTGCCACGTGCCCAGCGGGCGCGGGCGAAATTGTGGTTGCCGTCAAAGGTCCAGCCGTGGAACCAGAGCCCGGTTTCCGGCTCGGCCAGATAATGCGTGTGCACCAGGAACTGGAAGGCCGCCTCGCTCACGAGGTCGCGGCGTCCCGCGCCTTCGCCATAGCTCGCCAGAAACAGCGCCACCATGAACAGCGTGTCGTCCCACAGTTCGTCGTCATTGATCTTGTCCGACACATTGTGCTGGAAACCGCCGCAGCGCGTGCGCGGCATTTCGGTAAGGATCTTGTCCGCCCAGTCCTTCATCGGGGCTTCCCAGCGTGGATCGCGGGTTTTGCGCCACAGCAGGGACAGGGCGAGAAGCGGCGCGGTGGTGTTGACGTTCTGCGGCGGCAACCCCTTCTCGATATGGGCGGTATACCAATCCTCGAGCAGGGTCTTTACCGCCGCATCACCCGTCTTCAGCCACATCTGGGCGAGACCGTAGAGGCCGACGCCCTGCGGCCATTCCCAGGCGTTGAAGCTGACATAGTCGCCGGCGGTCCCGTCGAGATTCGGTTCGTTGAACTTACCTTCGTCGCGCAGCGACTTCAGGCCATCAACCAGCAGCTCGATCTTGTGTTTCAGTTGCTTAGTGGAAAGCACGGGTTTTCCTCCGATGCAGGATCATGATGGCAGTATCATGCATCATGAAAACTAATTGCGAAATATGAAAGAATATTTCATATCAGGATGTGATGCGGCATGCCGTGCCGCGCTCAGCTACGCGCAGAAGCCGTCGCGCCGATGCGCGCCGCCGCATTTTTCTGAGTGAAGCGTGTTGAAAGCGGACCGCCTGACCGGCGATCCGCAAGCAGGCACGGCCTCAGCGGGCGAGCCAGCCACCGTCGACGGCGATGGTATAGCCGTTGACATAGGAGGAGGCGTCGCTGGCGAGGAAGACGACCGGCCCGGCAAGATCGCGGGGAAGGCCCCAGCGCGCGGCCGGAATCCGGCCGAGGATCTCGCTGCTGCGCTCTTCGTCGGCCCTGAGCGCCGCGGTGTTGTTGGTGGCCATGTAGCCGGGCGCGATGGCGTTGACGTTGATGCCGTGATGCGCCCACTCATTCGCCAACAGCTTGGTGATGCCCATGACGCCGCTTTTCGAGGCGGTGTAGGAAGGCACCCGGATGCCGCCCTGGAACGACAGCATGGAGGCGACGTTGACGATCTTGCCGCCATGGCCCTGCGCGATGAACTGGCGGGCGACAGACTGGGAGAGGAAGAAGACGCTCTTGATGTTGATGTTCATCACGTCGTCCCAGTCCTTCTCGGAGAAGTCGACGGCATCCTCGCGGCGGATAATCCCGGCATTGTTGACCAGAATATCGACTTTTCCGAATTCACGGACGGCCGTTTCCACGATACCGGGAATGTCATCCTGCTTCATCAGATTGGCTTCGATCGATACGAAACGGCGCCCGAGCGCCTCGACCTTGGCGATCGTTTCCGTCGGCGCGACGATATTGACGCCGACAATATCCGCGCCGGCCTCCGCCAGAGCCACGGCCATGCCCTGGCCAAGGCCGGTATCGCAGCCGGTGACGATGGCCGTTTTTCCGGAAAGGTGAAAATCATCGGTGATCATGGGGTTCTTCCAGTCTTTTGATGAGGGGAAACGTTGCGGCAGCAACGTCTGGAAAAGAAAAGGCGCTCCCTGTTCTATGAGACAAGAAGCGCCTTTGCCGTCATGTCCGGGGGGACCTTATTGAGCGTTCTGAATGGCATCGACCAACTGGCCGATTGCCGGATCCTGTTTGTATTCCTCGATCAGAGGGGCAACCTTTTCCTGGAAAGGCGCCTTGTCGGGGGTCACGATGGTGACGCCCATTTCCCCGATCTGCTGCATGGCCTCGTCAACGGCCTCGTTCCAGACCTTCTTCTGTGCCTGCGTAGCGTTGACCGCGGCCTCCTTGATGATGGCGATCTGCTCATCCGTCAGCTTGTCCATCGCGGTCTTGGAGATCACCAGGAAGTCCGGAATACGCAGGTGCTCGTCCAGCGAATAGCACTTGACCACTTCGCCGTGACGGCCGAGCGTCAGCGCCGTCGGGTTGTTCTCCGCGCCGTCGATGACGCCCTGCTGCAGGGCGGTGTAGATCTCGCCATAGGGAAGGGGGGTGGGAATGCCACCCATCAGCTCGACCATCCGGATCGAGGTATGCGAGTTGATGACGCGCAGCTTCTGGCCCTTGAGATCGTCTGGCGTCTCCACGCATTTCGATTTGGTGTAGAACGAGCGGGCGCCGCTGTCGAAATAGGTGAGCCCCATGAAGCCGCTGTCGAGCGAAGCCTGGTAGACCGGGTCGACGATCGGACCGTCCATGACCTCGTAGAAATGCTCCTGGCTGTTGAACAGATAGGGCAGCGTGAAGGCCTGGTAGATCGGGTTGAAGTTTTCCAGATTGGCGGCGCTGACGCGAGTGATGTCCACAGCGCCGTTCTGCACCTGCTCCAGAACCTCGCGCTCGGAGCCGAGAACGCCGTTCATGTAGAGCCGGATCTTGACCTCGCCATCGGTCTTCTCCTCGACCTCTTCTGCAAACTGCTCGAGGATCACGCTCGTGGGATGATCGGCTGCCAGCGCGTCGGCCAGCTTCAGGCGAACGGCGGCGTCGGCCGAACCGGCTGCTAGCGTCATGCCTGCGGCCAATACGGCCAGTGCGGATGTCATTGTCTTCATTGTCTCACTCCCTGTGGCACATTGTTGTCCGCTGCCGCGGCGCTTACACGCAAAGGCAAACGGAGAAGATGGGAATCATTATGCAGGATGAAATTATATTCTCAATATGAAAGAAAATTTCATGCTCTTGGGATTTGGCGGGATGTGGTTCGCAAGAACAAAGGCGTGGGCGAAGCGCGATCTGCCCCGGGCGTGTTTGCCGAGCAATGCCAGCTCAGCGCGGCTTTCCGCAAGTCTCCCCGCTCACGGACCGGCGCGAGGAGACGTAATGAAACCACTTCGAGCCCCGGCCCTGTCGTGCCTGCCGCGCGAGGCCGCTGATCGGGAGGCGGCCTTCAGCCGGGTGATGGCGGCCGGCTTTGCCTGTCTCAAAAGAGTCCCGGAAACGGCCCTGTATATCTTGACTTCTGGTGCAGACCGGAAAGAATGGTTTGAAAGCCTTTCGGGAGGAACAAATGGCCCCAATCAAGCTCGAGAACGTTTCCAAGAGTTTTGGGAACGTCAATGTTATCAACGATATCTCTCTTGCGGTAGAGGCCGGGGAGCTGATGGTGTTCCTCGGGCCCTCGGGTTCGGGAAAGTCGACGCTGCTGCGCATGATCGCCGGGCTCGAGACGATTGATGACGGGGCGTTGATGATCGATGGCGTTCGCAGCGAGAAACTGGCGCCCGGCCAGCGCAATGTTGCCATGGTTTTCCAGAACTATGCGCTTTATCCGCATATGACGGTGCGTGACAACATGGCTTTCGGCCTGCGCAATATCGGCATGAGTGCGGATGCGATCGCCGAGCGCGTTCAGGAGGCGGCCCGCATGCTCGAAATGGAGGAGTTGCTTGACCGTCGTCCGGCCCAGCTTTCCGGGGGGCAGCGGCAGCGTGTCGCCATCGGCAGGGCGATCGTGAAGGAACCGAAGGCCTTTCTGTTTGACGAGCCGTTGTCAAACCTCGATGCGGCGCTGCGTGTCAGGACCCGCGTCGAGCTTGCCCAGCTGCACAACCGCATGAAGGCGACGATGATCTATGTCACGCATGACCAGACCGAGGCGATGACGCTCGCCGACCGGATCGTGGTGCTCAACAATTGCCGGATCGAGCAGATCGGCACGCCGATGGAAGTCTACCTGCGTCCGGCCTCGCGTTTCGTGGCCGGTTTTGTCGGCTCTCCGGGGATGAATTTCCTGAAGGCCGATCTGTCGGGAGACGGAGCGCATACGGTGCGCATCAACGACGGCTCCGTTCTTGAAATCGATATCCCCGAAGTTGCGGCCGGGCAGTATGAACTGGGCATACGTCCGGAATCCGTCCAGGTCGTCAGGGACGGCCAGGCGGCCGTCACGACGGCCACTGTCGGCGTGGTGGAGCGGCTTGGCGAACGGACGCTTCTCTACTGCACCCTCGCCGACGGCACGGAGCTGATCGCGACCGACAGCGGCCGGACCGAGGTCAAGACTGGCGACACGGTGCCGCTCGCCTTCGATGCGACGGCATGTCATCTCTTTGACGAAGCGGGACGCGCGTTCCACGTCCACTGACCGGCAAAGGGTCTGAGAAAAACAAGGCGCCGCGGCGGATACGCCCGCGGCGTTTCGCGTGCGGCCAGAGGAGAGAGGCGGGACCGCGTCTTTGTCTGATGGCCCCGGCCGAGCCCCGCCTCTCGACGCGCGAAATCGCCGGGACGGGCTTGCCTTCCGCGCCCGACCTTTGCGGATGTCGCCCCATTGCCGGGCGGCGGCGTGGCATGTCCTGCGATCGCGTTTTCATTCCGGCCAGGATGAACGGCTTCGTCGAATAATCGGATTCCGCCTTTCCCGACGATCTACCCCTTGATGCCGGCGGATAGCGTGATGGCCTGGGTCACCTTCCGCTGGAAGACAAGATAGGCGAGGGCGACGGGGAGGCCGGCCAGAACGGCGGCGGACAGTTCGCGGGCGTAATACACCCCGAAGGCATCGTTCACCTGGGTAATGCCGACGGTGATGGTCATCATTTCCGTCTTCGTCACGGCCAGGAACGGCCACAGGAAGGCGTTCCAGGACCAGATGAAGGTCACGATCGCCAGTGCGGTCGTCACGCCCCAGTTCATCGGCATGTAGATGCGGGTGAGAATGCGCCATTCGGAGGCGCTGTCCATGGCCGCCGCCTCGCGGAAATCCTTCGGGACGTTATCGAAGAACTGCTTGTAGACGATGATGACCACTGGATGGATCAGCTGCGGAAGAACGATGCCGGCCCAGGTGTTGATGAAGCCGAAGCGGGCCATCAGCTCGAAATGGTTCACGATCAGAACCTGCATCGGCACCATGAAGCTTGCGAGGATCAGCACCCACAGGACCTTGCGGAAGGGAAATTCGAGTTGCGAGATGGCGTAACCGCAGAACATCGAGGATCCGACGGTCAGAACGGTGATGGCAACCGCCGTGACGATGGAGTTCAGGTACCAGATGCCGATCTGTGTCTGCGTGAGCGCGAAGTAGTAGTGCGAGAAGGTGAGCGTTTCCGGCCAGAGCTCGATATAGCGTCGCACGACCTCGTCTTCGGGCTTCAGCGAGGAGATGACGCCCCAGTAGAGCGGGAAGGCCCAGACAACGGCGATGAAGACGGTCAGAAGCGTGATCGCCAGGCCGGCAATGTTGAGGCGCCTTGCTGTTGTCGCGTGCATCATGCCCTCCCTTTCGAAAGTCGCGTCAGCTGGAAGTTGAGAACGGAGACCACGATGACGAGGATGAACAGGACGACAGCCGCAGCCGCGGCACGGCCGCCCTGATCATACTGGAAGGCCCTCTGGAACACATAGTAGACGAGAACGAGGTTGTCGTTCGGCCGGCCGCCGGTCGAAAACAGGTAGACCTGATCGAAAATCTTCAGCTGCGAGATCAGTTGTATGGTCAGCACCAGCGCTGTCACCGGCCACATCAGCGGCCAGGTCAGCCGGCTGAAGGTTGTCAGGCGCGACGCATTGTCGAGCGCGGCCGCTTCGTAGATCTCGGCGGGTATTGCCCGCAGCCCCGCCAGAAACAGCAGGATCGAAAACCCGGCGGTCCACCAGATCGTGATCATGGCGACGGCCGGCATGAACCACACGGTCGACTTGAATACCGGCACCCGCTCCATGCCCAGGAGATCGAAAAGATACATGGCAATGCCGAACTGGAAATTGAGCGTCCAGTCCCAGATGAGGTAGACCACCGAAACCGGCAGAATATAGGGCAGGAAGAAGAGGGCCAGGATCAGCGCCTGCAGCCTGCCCTTGAGCCGGTTGATGCCGAGCGCGATGCCGAAGGCCACCAGCGTTCCGGGAATAACGGTGAGGGCGACGAAATAGGCGGTGTTCCAGAAGGCCGTGTTGAAGCGCCGGTCGCCCCATAGCCGCGTGTAGTTGTCCAGGGCGACATAATCGCCGCCGCCGATCAACGGCGCGTCCTGAAACGAGGTGATGAACATCCGGATCGTCGGGTAAACGAAGATCAGTCCATAAATGACGATGAACGGAGCGACCAGCAACAGGGCGACGATCGCTTCATTCCGTTTGTTGCGGAGCATGGGGGGCCTCAGATCACGTTAGGCTGACGTGGGAACCGCCGGCGGCGTCGCCGGCGGTTCCGAGTGATTACTGCAGGTCGTTCAGCTCGTATTTGATTTCTTCCACCGCTTCGGCCGGTTCCATTTCGCCGTTGAGCGTCGGCACGAAATAGGTGGACATGACGTCGTAGATCGGACCCGCCACGCCGGCCAGCGGCGATTTGGGATCAAAGATCATGTTTTCCGTCAGGCTCGAATAGGTCGCGTTCGGTTCCATGGTCTGGTACTCGTCAGACTGCGTCACAGGTCCGTAGGCCGGAATATGGCCGGCGGTTGCCCAGAACAGCGAATTCTTGGCCATCCACGAAATGACCTCCAGAACGGCAGCCCGCTTCTCCGGGCTCATCTCCTTGCCCGAATTGGCGGGGATTGCGAAGGTGTGGCTGTCCGCATAGGTCGAGGGATGGTCGAAGATGACCGGAAGCTCGACAGCGCCCCACTCGAACAGTTTTCCCTGATCCTTCAGGTCGATCATCGTCGGAACTTCCCAGACGCCGTTGATCATCAACGGCGATTCGCCGGAGGTGAACAGGGCGACGGTCGCGGGATAGTCGGTATAGGTCGTCTGCAGCCCCTCATTGGTCCAGCCCTGCAGCGCCGCGAGCGCATTTTCGAGCTTTTCGGCATTGTCTCCGGCGAGGAACTCGCCGTCGGTCATCAGTTCGCCGTCCTGCTGGCCCATGAAGGAATAGATGGTGCGGAACATGAAGGTGCCGTCCGCTGTGGTCGAGGCGAGCGGATATTCGGACCCGGCCTCCTTGAGGCCCTTCAGCGTGGCTTCGAAGCCTTCGCGGGAATCGAGACCCATGGGCTTGCCGTCCTCGGACAGAAGCCCGGCCGCCGCAAGAGCGTCCTTGTTATAATAGAGAACGATCGGGTGCGTGTCGAAGGGAACGGCGTATTGCTTGCCGTCCACGGTCACCGCGTCCCAGGTCGAAGGGGCATAATCGGCCTCGGAGAGGCCCATTGCCGACCAGTCGTCCGGCGTGATCTCCTGAAGGATGCCCTGGCTGACGGCCAGCGGAATGCGGCTTGCGTGGTAGGTCATGATATCGGGGCCTTCGCCGATCGCCGCCGAGGTCCGGACCTTCGAGTAGAACGGGGTGCCCCATTCCAGCGTGGTCGCGTCGATGGTGATCTCGCCTTCGTGGTCGGCATTGAAATCGGAGATCAGCTGC
Organism: Martelella lutilitoris; assembly: GCF_016598595.1. Taxonomy (NCBI): domain Bacteria; kingdom Pseudomonadati; phylum Pseudomonadota; class Alphaproteobacteria; order Hyphomicrobiales; family Aurantimonadaceae; genus Martelella; species Martelella lutilitoris. The sequence goes on along the minus strand of NZ_CP066786.1, from coordinate 4,075,635 downwards.
TTCATGCGAATGCCGTCGCCGCCGGAAAGGAAATCCCACCACGACACTGTTTCCTGGGCCTGAACCGGGCCGGCCAGCACCGCCGCCGCGATGATCGCACCCGAAGCCACACCAAGCATTTTCGACATTTTCTTCTCCTCACTTTTCAATGCGGCCTCCCGCCGCACGGTTGAAAACTCCGACGCATCGCATCCCGTGCAATGCGTCTGCCGGGCGCCGCCACGCCAATGCCGGCATGATGACGGCCAAGCGCATTCTCAGTCGTCCTGACGGCCGGGACGCCGCTCGGTCCGAACCGCCGAACGCCTCCGGCCTTCACCTTTCCGAGGCGTCCGGTCCCGCCGGATGCGCTTCGGGGATGCCGCGCGGGGCCGCATCCCGCCACTTCGCCCTTGCCTAAAGCGTCACGCGGATCATCGAGTAGGAGTAGGGCGGCACCGTCAACGAGACCCCGCCATTCGTCAGGGTCGCGCCATCCTGTTTCACCGGCTTCACGTTTTCCGGATTGTCCTTCGTGTTCACCGCCTCGAGATTCTCGTGCTTGATCAGAGTGTGCTCAACAGATTTGGCTTCGCCAAACCGTTCCAGCGCCAGGTCGATGGTCATCGGCTCTTCCCCATTGCGGTTGACGGCGAAGAAGGTCAGCGTGCCCGCGTCGTCGTCATGGACGCCCGCAATGTCGAGATAGGAGACATCGGCAGCAACATCGGCATTGTAGCGCGCGCAGTCGACATCGAGAGCGAGCGCCGTGCCCCTGCCGAAACAGGAGGCAAACTGGAAGGGATAATAGATCGTCTGCTTCCAGGCCGCCCCGCCCGGCTCCGTCATGATCGGCGCGATCACGTTCACGAGCTGGGCGATGCAGGCGATGCGCACGACATCGGAGCGCCGGATGAAGGTATTGAGAATGCAGCCGACCTGAAGAACGTCCTCGAAATTGTAGACATCCTCAAGCAGCACCGGCGCGTGCGGCCAGTCCCATTCCTTCATGCGTTTTTCGTCTGCTTCCCGCTCATGATACCAGACATTCCACTCATCGAAAGATATTTTCACATCTTTCTTCGAGCGTTTCTTCGCCTTGATATAGTCGATCACGCCGCTGACCGAACCGATATAGCGGTCGAGCTTTTCCGGAAGCGCGAGATATTCGCGCGTGTTCTTCTCGTAGTTCATGAAATACATGTGCAGCGAGATATAATCGACCTGGTCATAGCTCTCGTCGAGAACCGTCGCCTCCCATTGCGGGAAGGTTGGCATGTCCGAATGGGAGGAGCCGCAGACGACCAGTTCGAGCTTGTCATCGAAAGACCGGATCGCCTTGGCGGTCTCATTGGCGAGATGGCCATACTCGGCCGCCGATTTGTGGCCGACCTGCCAGGGACCGTCCATCTCGTTTCCGAGGCACCAGAGCTTGACGTTCCAGGGGTCGGCCTGACCGTTCTTGCGGCGCAGATCAGACCAATAGGTGCCGCCCGGATGGTTGACATATTCGACAAAGTTGCGGGCGGCATCAAGGCCGCGCGAGCCGAGATTGACGGCCAGCATCATTTCGGTGTTGGCGGCCTCGGCCCATCGGGCGAATTCGTGAATGCCGACCTGGTTGGATTCCGCTGTCCGCCAGGCGAGATCGAGCCGCGTGGGACGCTCGCTCTGGGGGCCGATCCCGTCTTCCCAGTTGTAGGCCGAGACGAAGTTGCCGCCGGGATAGCGGCAGATCGGCGTGTCGAGCTGACGCACGAGATCGATGACGTCACGGCGCATGCCGTTTTCGTCTGCGGTGGGATGTTCAGGCTCATAGATGCCGGTGTATACTGCGCGTCCGAGATGCTCGAGGAACGAGCCATAGAGGCGTGGATCGATCGTGGAAATGGTGAAGTTCTTGTGCGCGGTAACGCGGGCCTGCATGGTGTCTCCTCCGCAATCTAATTCTTGGTATAAACCAATATTTATGGATAATAAAGACCTGATCGAAACGTTCGTCAAGCCGATTTTTTGCGGGGCGGATATTTTCCGGGCGTAATTTTCCGGCCTTCTATTGGGTGGTCAGGCGCAGGACGATGTCCTGGTCGTAATTGCCGAAACCCTTGCCGAAGATGTTGACCCCGCCGGGATGGCGGGCGTCCTCGCGCACGCTGATCGACAGGCGGATCGAGTGGTGCCGGTCAAGCTGAAGGTCGGCGAGGCAGACATCGGATATCCTGATTCCATCGACATAGGACCCGGAGCCGGAGACGCGGAAGCGCTTCAGCATGCCGTACTGCGAGCCCTTCAGCTTCCACCAGTCCGGCGTGAACGAGCCGCGGCGGTCCCCGTAGTCGCCCGGCGATGTCCAGTGGCCGATGTCGATGCCATTGACGGTGATCGTGATGTCGGAGGGCCAGTCCGGGTTCGTCCCCGGCGTTTCGGAGGAGAGTTCCATCGAGAACTCGATCTCCGTGACATCAAGGTTCGCGAGCCGGGCATTGTTGGGAAACTGGTATTCCACGGTGCCGCGGGTGAACCAGATCAGCCCGGCCTTCATGCGCGCCGGATCGAGAAACGAATCGGGCACGTCGAGCAGCCCGATAATGCTCTCATCGGTGCAGAGTCCGCATGGCGCGCTGACATCGAAAGCGGTGTAGAGGCCGACCGGCATCGACACCTCGATACCGTCCTCGCGGCGCTCTTCCGCCGCCTCGCCGAAAACGATGGCGATCTCGTCATAAATATTGGTGCAAAGCTTCTGGCTTCCCTTGCGCGCCCGCTGGCTTTCCGTGCGGATCAGCCCTGCCTCTTCCAGCAGCTGCACGCTGAGGGAGACCGTTGACTGCGGCAGGTCCAGACTTTCGCCGATTTCCTTCACATTGAGCGCACCCTTGCGGCGCAACAGTTTGAGCACGGCGATGCGCGCGGGCGCGGCCAGCCCCTTGATGACCTGGAAATCCTTTTCAGGATCGACGACGAGGAAATTTCTTGGCATGGGTGTTCACTGCTGGAAGGCCGTTGTCAGAAAAGTTTCATATCAGGATTCTTGGCATGGTCAAACGCCGCCGTTTCCGCTCCTGCCGGCCTCCGGAGCGGAAACGGCGGCAGCATCCCCGCGCTCGCATTCCGGGCGGCAGATCGTCGCGCGCTTACGGCCGGCGAAGCGGGGCCCCTGGAATTGCCTTGTTCCAGCGGATGTTCGCGGCCGGCACTCGCCGCATCGTTCGCCGAGGCCGGCGGTTCAGGCAGAAGGTCAGAGAAGTCGGCGTTTCCGTCCGCTCGGGGAGAATGAAGGCGAGTGCCCAGGCCACACCCGTTCGGCAAGCTGCCGTTCGGAACCGGCCGCCCGGCAGCGACGTTGTTTCACGATTGTGTTCATGCGACAGGCCGATTAAAACGGGCACGCCGCAGCTTTGTTCATCCCGCGGGGCGGCGACGATCGTTCGCAGACGGGCCGTTTGTCACTTCCGAGATCGCGAGCACCTCGGGAGCGAGGGACTGAATATCAACACTTGCTTCCAGGCCGGAAAGCGGAACGGAAAGTTATGATCGCGCTCATCGGCGTTTCCCCTGCCATCGCGGCGCTTGTGCTTCTGGCGCTTCTTTTCGCCGCCTTCACGATCGAAAAATACCCTCCCGATGTGACCGCCGTCATCGGCGCGGCGCTGTTCATCGTCCTTGGCCTTGTGCCGGCGGATGACGTGATGGCCGTGTTTTCAAGCTCTGCTCCGATCACGATCGGGGCGATGTTTGTGGTTTCCGGGGCTTTGCTGCGCACCGGCGTGCTGGATGCGCTTGCGGACTTCATTGTCGAACGGGCCAAATCACACCCTGTCCTTGCCATTGTGATCTTCATCATCATCGCGGCATCGGCTTCCGCCTTCATGAACAGCACGCCGGTTGTTCTTGTTCTCATACCGGTTGTCGTCCGCCTGGCGGCCAGTCTGAGCATGGCGCCCACGCGATTGCTGATACCGCTCTCCTACACGGCGATACTCGGCGGGACCTGTACATTGATCGGCACGTCGACAAATCTTCTGGTCGCCGGGGTGGCGCAGCAGAACGGACTGGATGCTTTCTCGATTTTCGAGATCGCGCCGGTCGGCGTCATCTCGGCGATCGTGGGCGGCGTGTCCGTTTTTGTCCTCGGCAAATTCCTGCTGCCGCACCGGGATACGGATCAGACTGTGGGCAATGAGGAGACGCCGTTTCTGTCCGAGGTCACCGTGCTGTCCGATTATGCCGGGGCTGGCAAGCGACTGTCCGAGGTCAGTGATTTTCAGCGCTCCGGCATCCGGGTGACGGGCATAAGGCGCGGAAGCGAGATCGAACGAAGCGATCTCCCCGAACACATCCTTCAGGAGGGCGACGCCGTGATCCTCATTGCCCCGACATCCGAGCTCCTGACCTTCGAAGAACTGGCCGGCCTGCAGGTTGGCCTGCGGCGATCAGTTCTGTTGGAACCCGATGCCGAAATCCGTGTGGCAGAGGTCATCGTGTCGCCTTCACGCAGAAGCTCGGGCAGGCGCATTGCGGATCTCGCGCTCGGGCGGCGTGCCGGCATGCGCGTCCTTGGCGCCTATCGAGCCAGCCATGTGGCAGGTCCGGACCTGCCCAACGTTCAGTTGCGTCCGGCCGACAAGCTTCTCCTTGAAGGCACGTCGGAAGGGTTCGCTGACCTGTCGAGGGTCGGCGACGTCGTTTCGGTTACGGAACCCGGCGGCCGCGCCTTCCGGCGGCGACAGGCGCCGATCGCGGTCCTGACCCTGGCCGGCATCGTCAGCCTTGCCGCATTCAACGTTCTGCCGATCGGGATTCTCGCCCTTCTGGGTGTCGCGGTCATCCTTGCGCTGCGCTGCATTGACAGCGACGAAGCCTGGCAGACCATCGACGGATCCATTCTCGTCCTGATCTTCGCGATGCTGATCGTCGGCGCCGGCTTGGAAAACAGCGGCGCCGTGGAACTCGTCGTGCGCATGCTGAAGCCGTGGCTGGAAAACCTGTCGCCGATGCTGATGCTGCTGGCGGTCTATTTCGTTGGCTCCGTCCTGACGGAAACCGTCACCAACAATGCCGTCGCGGTTGTCTACACGCCGGTTGTCATTGCGCTCGCTACCCAACTCGGTCTGGATCCCCGGCCTTTTGTCGTCGCCGTCATGTTCTCCGCCAGCGCAAGCTTTGCGACGCCGATCGGCTACCAGACCAATACGCTTGTCTACGGCGCCGGCAACTATCGGTTCAGCGACTTCCTGAAGATGGGAATCCCGATGAACATCATCGTCGGCCTGACGTCCGTCTTCGCGATCGGCCTCTTCTTCCCCATGTGAGTGCGCCTCACTGCAGCGGCCGGCGCGTTGCGTCACCTCGAGAAACCCTGGGTGAAGGGGTGGGCTAGCCAGTCCCTTCCGCAGGCGGTCAGAAGTCCGGTCACCGGTCCCGTCCCGAGCCGTCCCGTTTCGCCTGCAGGCGGGGCGCGCGGCTCGGGCTTTTTCGCGCCGGTCAGGCTTGCCTAGAGCATTTCGCAGTCAGATGGAAACATCTGACGTTCGGGAAAATGCGTCAAAACAAGTAGATAGAGCGGATTCGCGTTTCCGGCAAAGGCGGAACCGCTCTAATCGGCCTTGTAGTAGTCGTCGCCATAATTGGCCGCATAGCCGTAACCGTAGCCATAGCTATAGCCATAGCGCTTGAAGCCTTTCGGGTCGATCTGGTTGAGGACAAGGCCGCCGATCACGTCGCGCGAGAACAGGCTCATGGCTTCCTCGACCTGCTGGTGATGGGTCGAATCCCACTTCACGACGAACAGGACGGCATCGACGAACTGGCTGACGACACGGGCATCGGGCACGATCAGGACGGGAGGCGTGTCAATAATGACGATGTCATATGCCTCGCGCGCCTCTGCCAGCAGCCTTTGCATGCTTCCCGAAGTCAAAATGTCGGCTGCATTCGCCTCCGTCTTTTCGCCGAAGAGTATATCGATCCCGTATTCCGCACGGTGCGAAACGGCGTCCTTTAGGCTTGTGTCTCCGGTGAGGGCGGAGATCAGGCCGGTGCCGCTGTTGTTTTTGCCGAAATACTGTTCGAGCGAACGCCGGCGCAGGTCGCCCTCGATGAGGAGAACGCTCTTGCCCATGCCGACGAAATTCAGCGCGAGAGAGGCGGCTATGGTCGTCTTGCCTTCGCCCGGTATCGAAGAGGTCGTCATGAGAAGCTTCGGCGGCTGGTCGATATTGCCGAGCAGCACCGAGGTTCTCAGGTTGCGAATGGCCTCGGTAACGGGCGATGTGGGGTTTTCCAGAACGTAGCTGAGCACGCCCTTCCTGTTGCGGCTGGCGATCAGCGGTATCTGCCCGGTCACGCGTATGCCCGTAAACTGTTCCAGTTCCTGGGAAGAGCGGAAGGTCCGCTTGCGCAGTTCGAGCAGAAGCACGATGCCGCTTCCGAGGGCGAAGCCCAAAAACGTGCTCATCAGCACGATCAGCTTCTTGTTCGGCTGGGATGGCTCCAGCGGCACGACGGCATAGGACAGGATCCGGCTATCGGACTGCTGGATGCCTTGCTGCGCCGAAGTTTCCTTCAGCCGGGCGAGAAAATATTCATAAAGGGTGCGATTGGCTTCCGCCTCGCGCGTCAACTGTTCCAGCTCGACGAATGCCTCGCTTTCGGTCTGGATCTTTTCTTCCAGCACGTTCTCAGAGGTGCGCAGCGTGTTGAGCTGGGAATCCGCTTCCGAAACGGAGCGCCGGGCGCGCTCGACGAGCGAATCGAACTGGGCATCGAAACGGCGGGCCGCGTCGGGGTCGGTCTGTGCCCGGACCGCGAGACCGTCGAGCAGGCTGTTGTCAGCGATGGCTGCCTTTTCGGGATAGGTTTCAGCCGAAGAGACCTGGGCGAGAAACTGACTTGCCTCCTCGGCATCGCGTGACGTCGCTTGAATCCGGTCCCGCAATGATCTCAGCTGACGTTCGAGGCCGGACAGGACGTCAGGCGAGATCATCGGCGTGTTCGTCTTGAACTCCTTGACGGCGTTCTCCGATTTCTGGAGGCTCAGCCTCAACTCGCTCACCTGGTCGCTCAACCAGTCGATCGCCTGCATGGTCGCGTCGCGTTTGACGTCAATCTGGCTCTGAACATATTGCTCGGCCACGGCATCGGCGAGCCGGGCCGACTTTTCCGGCTCTTCGGTGCGGGCCGTTATCCTGAACGCCGTGGTGTTGGGCACGACCAGAACCGAATAGCTTTCCAGAACATGATCGATCACCTGGTCTCTCAGAAGGCTTTCGGAGAGGAGCTCCTCATCGGCCCCGAGGTTGTTCCCGGCCGGCAGGAATGACGTGATCGTATCCTTTATCCGGTCCGCCAGGTCCGGCTCCTGCAGCGTCGTGTTGAATTCCGGGTCGGACATGAGATCAAGCTCATCGACCACCTTGCCGACAAGAATGCGGGACCGCATGACTTCGATCTCGGTCTGAACCACCGTTTCGTCGTTTGTAAGCTGGCTCAGGACACTGGGCAGATCGACGATCTGCTCCGACTGGCTGTTCAGCATCACGACGGAGTTGGCGCTGTAGATCGGCGTCGTGAGCATAATCGCGTAATAAACGCCGAAGCCCGCAAAAATGGCGGTGACAAATGCAATGATGAACTTGCCGCGCCAGAAGACCTGAAAGAGTTTTCCGAGGTCAATTTCGTCGTCGTCGTTAAGGTTTTGAATTTGATTCATATCAGCCCGTTGTTTTTTCAAGGCGCTCTGTAGGCAAAAAGTGAGGCGAACCCTAGGGGATAAAAAAGATTTCCCGAAAAATAAACTTGTCCAAACGAAAATGATCCTAGCCGCCGTGCGGGCGAAAATCTAGATGGGAAGTGGCCTGAGAAATCGGAACGGCCGAGATAAATGAGGTTCGGCTTTTCCCGCCGCCTTGTCGGCGAGCGCCGGCGTCGATTTCGAGCATGCTGCCTCGTCCCAAAAATCCGGCCTGCGCAGGGCAACTTTCAAAGGCGCGTGTCAGGGGCGGCGGCGCAAACCGATCACATCATCGACGGTATGGCGAGCGCGATCGCCGGGAAGGCGATCAGCAGGGCGATGCGGACGATGTCCATGGCGACGAAGGGGAGGAGGCCGGAGAAGATGGTCCTGAGGCTGACATCGCGCACCACCGTGTTGAGCACGAAGGCGTTCATGCCGACCGGAGGCGTGATGTAGCTCACTTCCGTGATGACGACGACGAAGATACCGAACCAGATCAGGTCGAAGCCCTGTGCCGCCACGATCGGGTAGAAGATCGGCACGGTCAGCGTGATCATCGAAAGCCCTTCCAGCACGCAACCGAGCAGGAGATAGACGATCAGGATGGCGATGATGGTGGCGTAAGGCCCGTCGCCGAACATGGAAAGCGCCGATTGGATATCGGCCGTCATGCCCGACAGGTTGACATAATTGGTGAAGGTCAGCGCGCCGAACAGGATGAAGAACATCATCGCCGTGGTCTTGGCGGTGGAATAGAGAATGTCGCCGAGGTCCGAGAGTTTCAGCCGGCCGGAGAGCAGCGCGAGCAGGAAGGCGCCGAAGGCGCCCATGCCGGCGCTTTCCGTCGGCGTGAAGATGCCGATATAGATGCCGCCCATGACGAAGACAAAAAGCAGGAGCGCGCCCGCCGTGCCCTTCAGCGCCAGAAACCGCTGCTTCAGCGGGAGTTTCGGCTCCGCCGGTAGGTCCTGCTTTGAAAGGCGCACCGAGATCATCACCGCGATCGCGTAGCCCAAAATGCCGAGGAGGCCGGGCAGAATGCCGGCCATGAACAGCTTGCCGATATTCTGCTGCGTCATGATGCCGTAGAATACCAGAATGACCGAGGGCGGGATCAGGATGCCGAGCGTGCCGCCGGCGGCAATCGAGGCGGTGGCGAGGCTGTCGGGATAGCCGAAGCGGCGCATGGAGGGCAGGGCGATCTTCGACATGGTGGCAGCCGTAGCAAGCGACGAGCCGCAGACGGAGGAGAACCCGCCGCAGGCCGCAACCGTCGCCAGCGCCAGCCCGCCCTTTCTGTGTCTCAGCCAGGCATGGGCGCTGTCATAGAGCTCGCGGGCAATGCCGGACTGGACGACGAAATTGCCCATCAGCAGGAAAAGGGGCATCACCGTCAGCGTGTAGGAGCGGCCATTGTCGAAGAAGGTGGCGCCGAGCAGCGCGAATGAGGGCTTCAGCCCGATGATCGATGCAGTGCCGATAATGCCGACAAGCGTCAGCGAAAAGGCGATCGGCATGCCGACGAGGAGCAGCGCGATCAGCACCGCAATTCCGATGGGCCACTCGATCATTTCATTCTCTTGAATAGCGCGGCAAGCGCCAGCACAAGCGTGATGAGCGCCGAGATGCCGGCAAAGACCGCGCAGAACCAGACGACGGGGGCGACGGGAAGGCGCAGCGAATTGGTGACGAGATTATAGCCGCCGACCTGCGCGCCATAGGCATAAAGCCGCCAGGCGATGATACCGAGGACGCCGGAAGAGACGAGGCCGGTGACGAACAGGCGTGCCCGCTCGCTCCAGCGTGGCAGCGATTTGGTGACCAGATCGACCGTGACATGGCCGCCGTCAAGACAGACGGCCGGCAGGCCGAGATAGACGAGGGAAACCAGCAGCAGTTCGGAGAGTTCCGCGGCGCCCCTGATCGGGGCATTAAGGACATAGCGGCCGATCACATCGATGACGGTGAGGCCCATCAACGCCATCAGCAGCGCGCCGGCGGTTATGCTCAGAACAATGCGAAGGCCGCGAGCCAGAGGGCTCGCGGCGCCCGCGCGTTCGGAAACAAGGTCTGCGTCGCTCATTCAGCCTGCAATGCTTCGATATTTTCCTTCATCATCGCAACGGCCTTGTCGGAGGGAATGCCGGCGGCATCGACCTCGGCAAGCTTGGCTTCGACCACGGGCGCGACCTTCTGGCTGATCTCGTCAACCTGTTCGGGCGTTGCGTCGTGGAAGGTCACCTTGCCCTGCATGGCCTCGAAGCCGGCCGCATCAGCCGCGTCCCAGGCCTTGCCCGCAAGCCGCGCCAGCGCTTCGCCGGAGACGCTGTTGATCGCGGCCTGGTCTTCGGGCGAGAGCCCTTCCCAGGTGTCCTTGTTCATCACCACGAAGAAGGAGGTGTTGTAGAGCCCGCCGGGGATCACCATTGCCTGGTCGACCAGATCCGTCAGCCCGAAGAAGTTGACGGATTCGTAAGGGAAGGTGATGCCGTCGGCGACGCCCTGCGACAGCAGCTCGTAGGTCTGCGAGGAGGGGCCCTCGACCGGAACGCCGCCGAGCGCGCTCACCAGTTCGTGGACAATGCCGCCGCCGACGCGGATCTTCGCGCCGTCGATCGTCGAAAGCTCGGAAAGGTCTCCGCCCTTCATGAACACCTGGCCGGGGCCGTGGGTGAAGACAGCGAGCACATGCACGTCGTCATATTCGCCGGCTTCCTTCAGCAGGCTGTCCCAGGTGCGCCAGTAGGCGACCGAGGTCTCCTCCGCCGTATCGCCCCAGAACGGGATTTCGGCGAGGTTCGTGGTGCGGAACCGACCGGGATTATAGCCCTGCACGCCGAAGGTGATATCGGCGACGCCGTTGACGGCGAGATCGTACTGGGCTGGCGGCGGTCCGAGCGGCGCCGGCAGAATGCTGGCCGTCACCCGTCCGTCGGTCGCCTCGGAGATCGAGGCCGCGAAAGGCGCGATCACATCGGCCACCAGCGGGTGCGACGGCGGCAGCCAGTTGGCGACCGTCAGCGTCTCGGCGCTTGCCGCCTGGCCTATGAACAGCGCGCCCGCGAGCACGCTTGCCGATCTCAGCATGATCTTCATCTTTCCCCACTCATGGTTTTTAAAGGACTTTGCGGTCGCGAAGAAGCTGGACCAGGCCGGCTTCGATTGTCAATCGGGAAAGCGCGGTCGATGGCCTTCAGGCCTGCGCTTTGGCGCATGGCAGGAGAGGTTTTGCAACAGCGTGCGCCGCCGGTGTGGCGAAAGGCGGCGTCGGGCCTGTCGTAACCCGTGCAACAGTTTCCGGAAATCCGTCGAAAATGCTGGGGCGGCATTTGCTGCAACGTTACAGATTTTCGGTCAGATTAGGGGTGTTCAAGTCAAAAAAGAGCGACATGGCATCGAAGTCACGTCATGTCACATGCGCTTGAGGTTTTGGCATAAAGGTAAATATCAGACGTTTAAAGCGCTTTGGGATACCATTTTATGCGATTAATCGCGATCTCCGGCTTTTGGTGTCCTGTTTTCTGTGCTAGGAAGTCTGCGCTGGAGGAACGAGGGCTGTCCGATCTGAAACGATACGGTAAGCCTGCACCAAGGATGGGATTTCAAAAATGAAATACGGTTTTTTCGACGACGCCGCGCGCGAATATGTGATCACACGCCCTGATACGCCCTATCCGTGGATCAACTATATCGGCTGCGAGGGCTATTTCGGCATCCTGTCGGGCACCGCCGGCGGCTACTCCTACTACCGCGATGCGCGCCTGCGCCGCCTCACCCGCGGCCGCTACAACAATGTGCCGTATGACAATGGCGGCCGTTACGTCTATGTCCGCGACAATGAGGATGGCGATTTCTGGTCGCCGACCTGGATGCCGACTCAGTCGGAGGTCGAGGATTTTACCTGCCGCCACGGCATGGGCTATTCGACGATCGGTTCGAAGCGCAACGGCATCCGCGTGTCGAACCGCTATTTCGTGCCCCTTGGCGAGACGCTGGAAATCTGGCAGCTGACCGTCACCAATGAGCGTCTCGTGCCCGCCGATATCTCGCTGTTTTCCTCGGTCGAATTCTGCCTGTGGGATGCGCTGGATGACCAGAGCAATTTCCAGCGTAACCTGTCGACCGGTCAGGTCGAGGTCGAAGACGAGGTCATCTACCACAAAACCGAATATCGCGAGCGCCGCAATCATTTCGCCTATTTCGCCTGCTCGGAGAAACTCGCCGGTTACGATACCGCCCGCGAGGAATTCCTCGGCCCCTGGCGCGGCTGGGACAAGCCTGTTGCCGTTGCCGAAGGCAAGTCGCGCAATTCGGTTGCCCATGGCTGGTCGCCGATGGGCTCGCACCATGTGAAGATGACGCTTCAGCCCGGCGAAACCCGACAGGTGGTTTTCGTCCTTGGCTATCACGAAAACGACAAGGACGAAAAGTTCGACCCGCCCGGTTCGCAGACGATCAACAAGAAGACGGTGAAGCCCGTCATCGACAAGTATCTCGACGTCGAAAACGTGGAGGCGGCCTTTGCGGCGCTTGCAAAACACTGGGACGATCTGCTCGGCGTCTATCAGGCCGAAACGCCCGATATCCATACCGATCGCATGGTCAATATCTGGAACGCCTATCAGTGCATGGCGACGTTCAACATGTCACGCTCGGCGTCTTCCTTCGAAAGCGGCATCGGCCGGGGCCTCGGCTTCCGCGATTCCAACCAGGACCTGCTCGGCTTCGTCCATATGGTGCCGGCGCGTGCGCGCGAACGCATTCTCGATATCGCCGCAACACAGTTGTCCTCCGGCGGCGCCTATCACCAGTACCAGCCGCTGACGAAGAAGGGCAATAACGACATTGGCGGCGACTTCAACGACGATCCGCACTGGCTGATCATCGGCGTTGCCGCTTATCTGAAGGAAACCGGCGATTTCTCGATCCTTGAAGAGCCCGTCGTGTTCGACAACAAGCCCGGCACGGAAGAGCCGCTTTATGTGCACCTTCAGCGCTCCATGCAATATGCGCTCGACCGCATCGGCCCGCACGGCCTGCCGCTCATAGGCCGCGCCGACTGGAACGATTGCCTCAACCTCAACTGCTTCTCCGACACGCCCGGCGAGAGCTTCCAGACCACGACCAGCAAGGATGGCAAGGTTGCCGAAAGCGTGTTCATTGCCGGCCTGATGGTGCTCTCGGCGAAGGAACTGTCCGATATCGCGAAGGAAACCGGCAAGGCCGAGGACGCCGACTTCTATGCAAAGGTGTCGAAGGACATGGACGCGACGATCCGCGAACATGGCTGGGACGGCGAGTGGTTCATCCGCGCCTATGACGATTTCGGCCGACCGATCGGCTCCAAAGAAAACGTGGAAGGCAAGATCTATATCGAAAGCCAGGGCTTCTGCACGCTCGCCGGCGTCGGCGTGGAAGATGGCAAGGCCCGCAAGGCGCTCGATTCGGTGGCGAAACATCTGGCGACGCCGCATGGCATCGTCGTGCTGCAGCCGGCCTATACCAAATATTATATCGAGTATGGCGAGATCTCGACCTATCCGCCGGGCTACAAGGAAAATGCCGGCATCTTCTGCCACAACAATCCCTGGGTGGTGATCGGAGAGACCGTACTTGGCAATGGCGATGCGGCGTTTGACTATTACACCCGCATCAATCCGTCGGCGCGCGAGGGCATTTCCGATACGCACCGGCTGGAGCCCTATGTCTATGCCCAGATGATCGCCGGCCGCGATGCGACCCGCCACGGCGAGGCCAAGAACTCCTGGCTGACGGGGACGGCGGCCTGGAACTATTATGCCGCGACCCAGTTCATTCTCGGCATCCGTCCGGAATATGAGGGCCTGCGCGTCGCGCCTGTGATCCCGGAACGGTGGACCGGCTTTTCAGTAAAGCGCACCTGGCGCGGCGTCACCTACGACATCGCCGTCATCCGCAAGGGCCCCGGCAATGACGTGGCGCTGACCGTCGACGGCAATGCGATCGAGGGCAATCTGATCGCCCCGCCGGCTGCGGGCGTTACCGGCGTAAAGGTCGAGGCCGTGATCGGCTGACAGGAATACGAGGGGCCGGCATCGGCGCGCGGCCCCGCGTTATGATGCGCGCGCCTTGTGCGTCGCATTCATTTCGCCCGCATTCCGGTTCGTCCGGTGTGCGGGCTTTTTGGTCTTGCGCTCATCCCCCTGCCTGTTCTGCGGGGTCGGTCAGAAGGCCCGTCGCAAGGGTGGAGAAGGCCTCGATCGCCTTGGGAAGCGCTTGGTCCGGCGCATCGCTGGCGGCAATCCAGGCGGCTGCGTTGAGTGCGGCGCCGGCCAGAAGTCGTGCTGCGGCTTCGGCATCAACGGGTTTTACGATGCCGTCGGCGATCAGGTTTTCGAGGGCGTTTCGGGTCTCTTCGAGGCAGGCGTTCTGGCTTGGCCACTGCGACGGGTCGCCGAGGAAGGCGGGGCCGTCCAGCAACACGATCCGTTGCACCTCGGGCTCAAGCGCCATTTCGATATAGGCGATGCCCTCCGTCAGCATCGCCTCCCACGGGGTGTCGGCAGCAATCGCCCTTTTTCGCGCCTGATCCGCCATCTCGCTGTCGATCTGGTGGACCACAGCGGCGAGCAGACCGCGCTTGTCGCCGAAATTATGATAGAGCGCGCCGCGCGTCAGCCCGGCCTCTGCGGTCAGTTCATCCATTGAGGCTGCGGCATAGCCCTTTTCGGCAAATGCCTTGCGGGCCGCCGCGATCAACCTTGCCCTGTTGGCCTCCATCTTCTCGGCACGAATCCCGGCCATCGAATACTCCGATCTTTGCATACGCTCCGTATGTGAATTGACATACGGAGTGTATGCGACTATTTCACATACATTACGTATATCACTTTGTTGTCGCGCGGCGAGAGCCAAATACCGTCCGCTCGAGCCATGCGTTCAAACAGAAGGAGTTCCTCCATGCCCAAACGTCACGCCATCTATCCCGGGGATCAGGGCCGTCATGCCCTTTACGATGCCCACGGCTATTCCCCGGCCGTCCGCTCAGGCGACATGCTCTATGTTTCCGGCCAGGTGGGCAGCCGCGCCGATGGGTCACCCGAGCCGGACTTTGCCGCGCAGGTGCGCCTTGCCTTTTCCAACCTTGAGAATGTGCTGAAGGCCGCCGGCTGCGATTTCGACGATATCGTTGATGTCACCAGCTTTCACACTGACCCGGAAAACCAGCTGGAAACGGTGCTTGCGGCCAAGAACGAGCGCTTTCCCGCGCCGCCCTTTCCCACCTGGACGGCGCTCGGCGTGACCTGGCTGGCCGGTTTCGATTTCGAGATCAAGGTCGTCGCGCGCATACCGACCGCTGACTGAGCGACCCGTTCGGTCCCCGACGGAACACAAAAAAGCCGCCCCGAGGGGCGGCTTTTTTCATAAGGTCTGCAAGAAACCGATCAGGCTTCCTTCGGCGTCAGAACCTGGCGGCCGCGATACATGCCGGTTTTCAGATCGATATGGTGCGGGCGACGCAGTTCGCCGGAATTCTTGTCCTCGACATAGGTCGGGTTCTTCAGAGCGTCTGCAGCACGGCGCATACCGCGCTTGGACGGGGTCGTTTTTCTTTTCGGTACAGCCATTGGACTACTCCAGTTTCGGCAAGGCTCGGTCACCGGCGGGGTTAACCACCGCGATTTCAGCCTCGAAATTCATGAAATTTGGCGCGCTTATACAGGTCTTGCGCCCGTTTGACCAGTCCCTGCGGCATTTTTTTGACTCATGCGGCAGGAAGCCTATTTCTCATACTTCGTCCTCGGGAACAACCCAGCTTTCGGCCAGCGCGCCATCGCGCCAGCGCTGGAAGGCGGGCAGGCTCTTCACCGCGTTCATATAGGCAAGCGTCGGCGTCGAATCGGCGAGCTCGTAGATCTCGAAGCGGTTGACGACCGGCGCATACATGGCGTCGGCGGCGGTGAAATGGCCGAACAGGAAGGGCCCGCCGGACGTCTCCAGCGCGTCGCGCCACATGGTCTCGATCCGCGCGACGTCGGCCTTTACGGCGTCATTGACGGCAAGCGGAGCCGGTTTGCGGCCGAAATTCATCGGGCAGGCGCCGCGCAGCGCGCGGAAGCCCGCATGCATCTCGGCTGAAAGCGCGCGGGCGGCAGCACGTTCGATCCGGTCTTCAGGCCACAGTTGGGCCTCCGGATAGAGTTCGGCGACATATTCGATGATGGCAAGCGATTCCCATATCCTCGCCTTGCCGTGATGCAAAACCGGTACCATGCCGACGGGCGAAAGCTCCCGGAAGCGCGGATTCCCGGCGGCAAAATCGAACGGAATCAGCACCTCCTTGAACGGAATGCCCGAGGCCTCCATGGCTAGCCATGGCCTCAGCGACCAGGATGAATAGCGCTTGTTGCCGATATAGAGCGTCAGATCGCGCATGGGGCGTCCTTTCCGATAGCCATTCCGCGGGCGGGAGTTAACCGCAAATGCCGGCGATGCGCCAATGGAATTATCGGATATCAGTCATAAAGACAGCTGATATAGGCGCCGGATCGCGCGGCCAGCCGTTCCACCCGGTCGGCAAGCCTGTTCATATGGGCGCTCGGGGCTGCGGCCTGCCGGCCTGTCGGGTTCGGCAGCGAAACGGCGAGAAGCGCTGCCTGGCGGCGCGAGAGGGCGGAGGCGGGCACGCCGAACTGCTCGCGCGCGGCCGCCTCGATGCCGAAGGTCTCCGGTCCCCACTGGGCGATGTTGAGATAGATCTCCATCATCCGCTCCTTCGACCAGAAGGCGTCGGCGGCAACGGCCAGCGGCAGTTCCAGGACCTTGCGCATATAGGAGCGGCCGTTCCAGAGGAACAGGTTCTTCACCGTCTGCATGGGAATGGTGCTGGCGCCGCGCGTCTTCTCGCCGGAAAGCGCATCCTCGATCACGGCCTTGTATTCACGCCAATCGACGCCGTAGTGATTGCAGAACTGCCCGTCCTCCGACATCAGCACGGATTGCACCAGAACCGGGGCGATGTCATCGAAGGCGACCCATTGCCGGTCATAGCCGGTCAGTGCCCGCGTCATCATCAGCGTCGACACCGGATGGACGAAGGCCGGACGGTAAAGCGGCAGGAACAGATAGGGCAGCAGCAGCAGGACGGCAAGTGCGAGCAGGGTGATGCGAAACCAACGGCGGAAAAGACCCCTTCGCGGTGCCTTGGCCTCGTCCAAGTCCGGCGTCTCGCCCATATATCAACCAACCCTCATGAATGCCCGTCTCTCCATAGCGCGAAAACGGCTTGCTTGAAAAGAAGGCTGCGGTCGGATCATTGCGGCTTGAACGGCGCCGGGCGGCGTGCCAAGACAAGCCCATGACCGCACACTTGTTCACCGACCGTCTTGAAGATGCCCGTACCCGCGTCGAAGCCTGCCTCGAAGGGCTTCTCGGCTCCGATCCGCTTGAGGGCGAGACCGCGCGACCGCCGACGCTGGTGGCGGCGATCCGCCACGGCGTGCTCAATGGCGGCAAGCGCTTCCGCCCGTTTCTGGTGATCGAAAGCACGCGGCTCTTTGATGGTCCGGAGCAGGCCGCGCTCAGGGTCGGCGCGGCGCTGGAATGCATCCATTGCTATTCGCTGATCCATGACGATCTGCCGGCCATGGATGACGACGATCTTCGGCGCGGTCGGCCGACCGTGCACAAGGCCTATGACGAGGCAAGCGCGATCCTCGCCGGCGACAGCCTGTTGACGCTCGCCTTCGATATCATCGCCGATGATGAGACCGCGCTTTCCCCCGAGGCCCGGCTGAGGCTCATCGCCGCCCTTTCCCGTGCGGCCGGCATCGGCGGCATGGCCGGCGGTCAGGCGCTGGATCTCGCGGCGGAGAAATCACCGCCCGACGAGGATGGCATCATCACGCTGCAGGCGATGAAGACCGGCGCGTTGATCCGCTTCGGCGCGGAAGCGGGCGCGTTGATCGCCGGCGCGGGCGAGGACGAGCGCAGGAGGCTTCACCGCTATGGCGCGGTGATCGGCCTCGCCTTCCAGCTTGCCGATGATCTGCTTGACCTGACGGCGGACGCCGAGACCATGGGCAAGGCGACCGGCAAGGATGCCGGGCGCGGCAAGGGTACGCTGGTGGCGCTTCACGGGCCGGAATGGGCGGAAAGGCGGCTTGGTGAACTTGTGGCAGAAGCCGAGAGCCTGCTCTCGCCCTTCGGCGCGAAGGCCGAGACGCTGGTGGAGGCGGCTCATTTCGTCGCCAGACGGAAGAACTGAGCATGACTACACCCGTCGCCATCATCCGCAACGGCCACCGCACGGCCCTGAAGTGGCATCGCGGCCGGCGCTTTCCTCACGACACCGCATTTTCGCGCGCACGCATCGCCGAGGGCCTGAAGGCCGGCGCCAGCAGCGAGATCGACCTGCTACTGACCGCCGACGGCGCGCTCGCGGTGCTGCATGATGAATTGCTGGAACAGTCGACGACCGGGGTCGGGCCGGTCGCAAAGGCTAGCGCCGATCAGGTCCGCGCCGCCTGCCTTCTTGACCCGGACGGGCGCGATACCGGTGAAAGCGTGATGCTGTTCGAAGACCTGGCGCGGCTGGTGCGCGAGGCCGGGGCGGATGAGGCGGCGGTCCTGCAGCTCGATCTCAAGGAAAGTCTTTCCGCCTTTTCGCCGGACAGCATTGCCCGCTTTGCCGAAACCGCCCGCCCGGTTGCACGCCACATGATCCTGTCGGGCGGCGATGCGGCTGCGGTGAAGCGCCTTTCCGATGCCGTTCCCGGCCTTGCCACCGGTTATGATCCTTGCCTTGACGGGGCGATGGAGCAGGTGATGGCAAACGGGCGCTATGCCGAGTTCGTCGCCGAAGCGCTTCAGACCGCGCCTGACGCGCGGATGTTCTATCTGCACTACGAACTGGTTCTTGCGGCGGCGGACGCCGGTTTCGACATGATCGCAGCTTTTCACGCCGCCGGAAAGACGGTCGATGCCTGGACCATCACGGGCAGCGACGCGGTAAGCCTTGCCCTGGCCGAACGGCTTCTGGCGCTGAAGGCCGACCAGATCACCACCGATGATGCCGATGGGCTTTTTGCTGCACTCAAATGAAGGGTCAGCAGCCGATCTGGCTGCGGATGCGCCTGACTTCGGCAAGTGACCGGCAAACATTCTCGCACGGGATGACGTCGTTGTCGCCGTCGGCGCGGCGATAGCCGTTGCACCATTGCCTGACAGCCTCTGCGCAGCTTGATGCCTGACTGCAAGACCATCCGGCCGCCTGAGTGATCGTCGGCAGAATTGCGGGCGTCATCGGCACTGGCGTTCCTGAAGCCACGGTGGCTGGCGTGGCGGCAAAGGCCAAAACAACGAAAATGAGAAGGTTGTGTAGACCTTTCATGGCGTTGGGCCTCAATCCCGCCCAGGCAGCACCCGGTTCGGCGGGCGGTGGCCGTCGAAGAAGGTGCGGATGTTGATGATCACCTTGTCGCCCATGTCGATCCGGCTTTCGAGCGTGGCCGAACCCATATGCGGCAGGAGCACGGCCTTGCCCTTCCTTGCCAGGTCGAGAAGGCGCGGATTGACGTCCGGTTCGTTCTCGAACACGTCCAGTCCGGCGCCGGCGATCCGGTCTTCCTCAAGGCATTTGATCAACGCCTCCTCGTCGATCACGTCGCCGCGCGCGGTGTTGACGATATAGGCCTCCGGCCGCATGAGCTGCAGGCGGCGGGCCGAGATCAGGTGATAGGTGGCGGGCGTCGACGGGCAGTTGACCGAGACGATATCGACGCGGGCGAGCATCTGGTCGAGACTGTCCCAATAGGTTGCCTCGAGCTCCGCTTCCGTTTCCGGGCTGATGCGGCCGCGATTGTGATAGTTCACCGAGAGGCCAAAGGCCTTGGCGCGCCGACCGACCGCCGTGCCGATGCGGCCCATGCCGACAATGCCGATGCGCTTTCCCCAGATGCGCCGCCCCAGCATCCAGGTGGGGCTCCAGCCCTGCCATTCGCTCGGCTCGGCTTGCGAGAGAAAGCGCGCGCCTTCCGCCAGCCGGCGCGGCACGGCGAGCACCAGCGCCATGGTCATGTCGGCGGTGTCCTCGGTCAGCACGTTCGGCGTGTTGGTGACGGTGATGCCCTTCCTGGCCGCCGCATTGACGTCGACATTGTCGACGCCGTTGGAAAAGCTCGCGATCAGCTTCAGCCGGGGGCCTGCCTTCTCGATCAGGTCCTTGTCGATCCGGTCCGTCAGCGTCGGCACCAGGACGTCGGCCCGGGCCATGGCATCGGCCAGCTCGTCGCGCGAAAGCGGCCGGTCGTCGCGGTTCAGCGTGACCGAGAACAGTTCCTGCATGCGCGCCTCCACGGGCGCGGGCAGTTTCCGCGTGACAAAGACATCGGGTTTCTTCGGGTGGGTCATCGTTTACAGCTCATTAAACATGTCCGGCGATAATGCACATATTGCAGGCTTTTTTCCACCTGAAGCGGAGGGCAGGGGGCCGAAATCGGCGTTGCGGCCCGAAGGCCGCCGTCCGGGTGGCCGATCAAGGCCGTGCAAAGCCCTTGGAAAGGGCGGAATTTCAAGGGAATGCCATGCGTCGCATCGTCAGTCTGGTTCTCAGTTTGCTTGTCGTCCTCGCCGTCGTCATGCCGGTTTCTCCGGTCCAGGCGCAAAGCGAACGGCGCGGAGCCTCCGGCGCGCCCCTGCCACGCTTTGCCATCATCAAGCCGGATCGCGCCCGCATGCGCGTCGGCCCCGGCTTCAACTACGCCACCAAATGGATCTACAAGCGCCCCGGCCTGCCGGTGGAGATCATCGAGGAATATGCCGTCTGGCGCCAGGTGCGCGATGCCGACGGCACGGAGGGCTGGATGCATGTCTCGGTGCTGTCATCCGTGCGCAACGCCATGGTCGCCCCCTGGCTGCGCGGCAACAGCGCCGAGGAAACCTATCTCGACGTCAAGGCCAGCGGCAATGATTCCGCCCGTGATGTTGCGAGGCTTGAACCGGGCGTGATCGTCCACCTTTCCGAATGCGACGGCACCTGGTGCGAGCTGGAGGTCAAGGGCGTTTCCGGCTACATGCACCAGAACGATCTCTGGGGCGTCTATCCCAACGAAGTGTTCCGATAGGCCGCCGTTTCAGGCGCTTTCAGGCCTGGTCGTCAGCACCATGTAATTGACGTCGGTGTCCTTCGAGCGGTTCCAGCTATCGGTCAGTACGCTGTAGAACACGCCCTGGCGTTCGATAATGTCCATGCCGGCGGCTTTCAGCGGCTTTTCGACTTCTTCCGGGCGCACCAGCTTTTCATACTGATGGGTGCCGGGCGGCAGCCAGCGCAACACGCGTTCTGCGGCGAAGATCGCCAACGCCCCGGCTTTGAGCGTGCGATTGATGGTGGCGACGAACATCATGCCGCCGGGGCGAACAAGCGAGGCGCAGGTGGTCAGGAAGAAATCCACATCGGAGACATGCTCCACCACTTCCATGTTGAGGACGATATCGAAGGTTTCGCCGGCCTCCGCCAGGGCTTCCGCCGTTGTCGCTCGGTAGTCGATCTCCAGCCCGGATTCGGCGGCATGGGTGGAGGCGATGCCGATATTCTTCTCCGCCGGGTCGATGCCGGTGACGCTTGCGCCCATGCGTGTCAGCGGTTCGGCCAGCAGCCCGCCGCCGCAACCGACATCGAGGATGCGAAGGCCGGCGAGCGGCCGCGCCGATTTCTCATCCCGGGCGAAATGGGCGCAAGCCTTTTCGCGAATATAGGAGATGCGCACCGGATTGAACTTGTGCAGCGGCTTGAACTTTCCGGTCGGGTCCCACCACTCGGCCGCCATTTTCGAGAACCACTCGACCTGGCTGTCGTCGATCGTCGTCTTTTCGGCGTTGCTCATTGGCCTCATCTCCGGCGTGGCGGCGGCATTCAGGGCCGCCCATTCATGTTTTGCTGCGCATGCAAGCCCGGATGGTACTCCGCTCTCAAATCGCCTGTCGCTGCCATCCGCTTATAGAAGCGGGCGGGGTCAGCGGCAAGCAAGTCCGGCGCTTTCTGCACTCTTCCTCCGGGCGCAAAGCCCGTATTCTTGAGATGTAAGGCGGATTCCCGCAGTTCCAAGCCCGCGCCGGCGTTTCGGGCAAACGCGAAAACGGCCCGGCGACGCCGGGCCGTTGACGAGGTCTGGCTTGGATGGCGAGCGATCAGGCGCGGATGACGCCGCCGGTCGCCTTTTCGACATTGGCGACGATCTTCTTCGTCAGCGCCTCGAAATCCTCATCCGTCAGCGTGCGATCGCTCGGCTGGATCGACACTTCGATCGCAACCGATTTCTTGCCCTCGCCAAGGGACGCGCCGGCGAACACGTCGAACACGGTGACGCCGGTGATCAGCCTGCGGTCGGCGCCGGCCGCAGCCCGCTCGATCGCCGCCGCCTCGACATCGCGGTCGACGACGAAGGCGAAGTCGCGGGTGACCGCCTGGAAGGGCGAAAGCGTCAGCGCCGGCTTGGTGCGGGTCGGCTTCTTCTTCGGCTCCGGCATGGCATCGACAAAAATCTCGAAACCGGCAAGCCTGCCGGAGACATCGAGCGCTTCCAGGACCTTGGGATGGAACTCGCCGAAATGGCCGAGCACGATCTTCGGCCCCATCTTTATGGTGCCGGAACGGCCGGGGTGGTACCAGTCCGGCCCGCCGGCCACGATCTGGACATTGCTCATCGGCACGCCGCAGGCCTCGATCACGGCCAGCGCATCGGCCTTGGCATCGAAGACGCCGACCGCGCGACCGGCGCCGGTCTCCCCGTTCGACCACATCCGGCCGGCGCCCGAAAGCGTTGCCGTGCCGCGCCGCACGCCGCCCGCCACCCGGCGCTGGCCTTCAGGCCTGTCGTTCTCATAGGTCGCGGCGACCTCGAACAGGGCAACATCGCCGTGGCCGATGGCCGCATTGCGCTTCGCTGCTGCCAGAAGGCCCGGCAGAAGAGAGGGGCGCATATCCGACATATCGGCGGCAATCGGGTTTGAAAGCTTCAGCGAAGGCGTGCCGCCGCCGAAGAGTCTTGCTTCGGCTTCGGGAATGAAGGACCAGGTGACGGCTTCCATCATGCCGCGCGCGGCCAGTTCCCGCCGCGCGTTGCGGGAGCGGATCTGCAGCGTCGTCAGGATCTTCTCATTGACTGCGCCGGCTGAGGGAAGCGCTTCCGGGCTGATCTTGTCGACGCCGAAAATGCGCATGACCTCTTCCACGAGATCGGCCTTGCCTTCGACATCGGGCCGCCAGGAGGGCACAGAAACGGAAACCGTCTCGCCGCTGCCGTTGACCCTGAAGCCAAGCCGGGTCAGGATATCGCGGCTCTCTTCCGGAGTGACGTCAAGGCCGGTCAGCCGCTTCGCCTCGGAGAAGGGGTAGTCGATCACCTTGGGCGTGTGGCCTTCATAGCCGGTGACGGTCTTTTCGCTCGCCGCTCCGCCGCAGATCTCCAGCACCAGTTCGGTGGTGCGTTCCAGCCCCGGCACCATATATTCCGGGTCGACGCCGCGCTCGAAACGATAGCGCGCATCGGTGATGATGCCGAGGGTGCGACCGGTGCGGGCAATGTTCATCGGGTCCCACAGCGCCGATTCGATCAGCACGTCGGTGGTGGTCTCGTCGCAGCCGGAATGCTCGCCGCCCATGATGCCGCCGATGGACTCGACGCCATTGTCGTCGGCGATGACGACATTGTCATGATTCAATTCATATTCGCGTTCATCAAGCGCCAGGATCTTCTCGCCGGCCTTCGCACGGCGCACCGTCAGCCCGCCCTTGACCTTGGCGGCGTCGAATACATGCATCGGCCGGCCCTGATCGAAGGTCATGTAATTGGTGATGTCGACCAGCGCATTGATCGGGCGAAGGCCGATCGCGAGCAGGCGCTGCTGCATCCATTTCGGGCTCGGGCCGTTCTTCACGCCGCGCACCAGACGCAGCGCAAAACCGGGGCAGAGATGCCTGTCCTCATCGGCGAAATCGAGCGTCAGCGAAACCGGCAGATCGCCCTCGACCTTGAAGGAGGGCGCGGGCCTTGTCTTCAGCGTGCCGAGGCCCGACGCTGCCAGGTCGCGGGCAATACCAAAAATGCTGGTGCAGTCCGGCCGGTTCGGCGTCAGATTGATCTCGATGACCGGGTCGTCCAGCCCGGCATAGGCGGCGAAGGACGCGCCCACCGGCGCATCCTCCGGCAGGTCGATAATGCCGTCGTGATTGTCCGACATGTCGAGCTCTTTCTCCGAGCACATCATGCCCTGGCTCTCGACGCCGCGGATCTTGCCGACCGACAGCGTCACATCGATGCCCGGCACATAGGTCCCCGGCAGCGCGAGCGCGCCAACAAGCCCGGTGCGCGCATTCGGCGCGCCGCAGACGATCTGAAGCGGCTTGCCGCCATTGATCGCCGGCCCGGCATCGACGGTCAGCACTCTCAGCCGATCCGCATCGGGATGCTGCTTCGCCTCGGTCACGCGGGCGATGGTGAACGGCCTGTAGGCCGCCTTGTCGTCGACCTCCTCGATCTCGAGCCCGATCGTCGTCAGCCGCTCGCAGATATCCTCAAGCGAGGCCTCGGTCTCCAGATGGTCCTTCAACCAGGACAGTGTGAATTTCATGATTTAGTATCCAATCGCCAAATTCTAAAACCGCACGGGAAGACAACGGACTAAGTCATCTTCCGAGAGTTTGGTGCTTTCATATCCATCGGAGCGCATTGCCTTAACAAGAACAGCGAAGCGCTTTTCGCATAAGTTCGCGTCATATGGCCTGCTTTCGTGAGCGGCCAAAAAATCCGTCGTCGCTGATATCACCTCATCTGAGGCAACCAGAAACAATTCTGCCCAATTCTTTTTGTGAGAGGTAACCGCTTCGATCGCATTTTGAGTTTCTCCGACCGCCACAATACCAAAAAGAAATTCGCGATAGGCCACTCGGCGCAACTCTATCAGAGCGTGGCGCCTGTCGACACGACGCTGAATTACGTAAGTGACCGCAGCTCCGACGATGGTGACTAGCGCGACGGCGATAGGAAGCCATTCCAGGCTCATGCCACTTCCCTCGGCTCAACCGCGTTCGGATATTTCCAGCCGCTCAGCATCCCGCGAACCGAAAGATCTTCATCGACATCCGGCCAGTGAACGCCATCCAGCATCAGCTCGACATTGTTCCGCTCGGCCGGGCTTGCCGCCAGAAGACGAGGATACCACCAGAGCGGCGTCACCACTTCGCGATCATCGGCAAGGCGCACATGCACATGCGCCGGGTCACACCAGGCAGCAACCGGTCGCTCATGTTCAGGATATGGATCCGAAGAAGTCATCCCATGCCTCCAGAAACTCAACCTTGTGTTCTTCAACCACAGACAGAATACGCTTCACATCGACGGTATTGAAGCCTTTGCATTCCGCCATCTCGCCGGAATGGAGCCAGACCTTGGCCTTGCCGCCCTGACCGGACGCATGGATATGCGGCGGCTCGCCCATGTCCGAACCATAGAAATGGAAACGTATCCCATATTTCTTCAGAACGGTCGGCATCCCTTCCTCACGACGTTGCCTCGCATCCGTATTCACCCAGCGTCTCCACCAGCCGGAACCGCTCGCAGATCAGTTCCATTTCCGGCTCGAATCCGCCATTGCGGGCGAAATAGGCCTCGTGGCCCTCGCTCCAGTAGGCAAGCGACAGGTCGCCCTCGCCCTCGTCGCGGGCGAAATCCTCGTCGACCTCGTTAAACCGGCGGATGCTGACCTCGGTCGTCTCGATGACGGCGGCGGGCTTGCCGGCGCCGTCGAGCACCACATCGCGACGGCCGACTTCCGGCATCGGCTCTCCTGCCTCGGTCACGTCCCGAAGCGCGCCACAGGTAGCCGTCTTCTTGCCGGCGAGCACCAGCGCCAGAAGCTCGTCCTTCAGCGCCGGCGTATCGCCGAACGCGAACTGGACCGCGTCCCTGTAGCGTTCCGGAAGCCCGGTCATGACGACAATCCTCCGAACAGCGTCGGGATATCGAGCGGGCGGAAGCCATAATGGCTTGTCCAGCGCTCGTCGGCGGCGAAGAAGTCGCGGAGATCCGGCATGCCGTATTTCAGCATGGCAATGCGATCCAGCCCCATGCCCCAGGCAAAGCCCTGGTAGACGTCGGGGTCAAGGCCGCAATGGCGCAGCACGTTCGGGTGCACCATGCCGCAGCCGAGGATTTCCATCCAGTCCGTGCCGGTTCCGAACTTCACCTGCTCGCCGGAACGGTCGCACTGGATGTCGACCTCGAAGGAGGGCTCGGTGAAGGGGAAGAAGGACGGGCGGAAACGCATCGTCACGCTGTCGACCTCGAAGAACGCCTTGCAGAATTCCTCCACCGTCCAGCGCAGATGGCCGACATGGGTTGTCTTGTCGATCACCAGCCCCTCGAGCTGATGGAACATCGGCGAATGGGTGGCGTCGCTGTCCTGCCGGTAGGTCTTGCCGGGCGCGACGATGCGGATCGGCGGCTCCTGGCTTTCCATCGTGCGGATCTGCACCGGCGAGGTGTGGGTTCTGAGCACCTTGCGCTTGCCCTCCTCATCCGGATTGAAGAAGAAGGTGTCGTGCATCTCGCGGGCCGGGTGACCTTCCGGGAAGTTCAGAGCCGTGAAGTTGTAGTAGTCCGTCTCGATCTCCGGCCCTTCGGCAATCGAAAAGCCCATGTCGCCGAAAATGGCGGAAATTTCATCGATCACCTGGCTGACCGGGTGGATGCGGCCGGAAAGCGATGGCGAGGGGCGCACCGGCAGGGTCACGTCCACCGTTTCGGCGGCAAGCCGCGCGGCAATCGCCGCATCCTTCAATTCCGCCTTGCGGGCGGCAATCGCCTCGCCGATTTCGTTGCGCATGGCATTGATGGCCGCGCCGCGCGTCTTGCGCTCTTCGGGATCCATCTTGCCGAGCGTTTTCAAAAGCTCGGAGACCGTACCCTTCTTGCCGATCGCGCCGACGCGCACGGCCTCGATCGCCGCCTCGTCCCCGGCGCCGGCAATCTCGGCCATCAGCTTCTGTTTCAGAACATCAAGATCGGACATCTTCATCTCTTCCTTGCCGGAGCATTTTGCCGCTCCCCAACCGGTCGGATACAGGCATTATATGATTTCAAAATGAAAAACCCGCACTGGTCCTGCCAGCGCGGGTTTCCCAAAAGGTAAAATTTCAAAAAGAGCTTGGGAAGCGCTGGCTTATGCAACCGCGCTTTCAAACTCGTTGGCCGTGCCCTCTTTCTTGAGGTACTCGAGGCCCTTCTTCGCAGCGGCAACCAGGCTTGCAAATGCTTCCGGCTCATGGATCGCCATGTCGGACAGGACCTTGCGGTCAACTTCGATGCCGGCCTTGTTCAGGCCGTCGATGAAGCGGCCATAGGTCAGGCCATGTTCACGCACGGCGGCGTTGATGCGCTGGACCCACAGAGCGCGGAAATTGCGCTTGTTGACCTTGCGGTCGCGGTAGGCGTACTGCTTCGACTTGTCGACAGCAGCCTTGGCCGTGCGGATGGTGTTCTTGCGGCGGCCGTAGA
Source organism: Martelella lutilitoris (assembly GCF_016598595.1). Classification (NCBI taxonomy): domain Bacteria; kingdom Pseudomonadati; phylum Pseudomonadota; class Alphaproteobacteria; order Hyphomicrobiales; family Aurantimonadaceae; genus Martelella; species Martelella lutilitoris. The sequence goes on along the minus strand of NZ_CP066786.1, from coordinate 4,048,386 downwards.
AGCCCTTGGCCTGCTTGATGACTTTCTTGTGCTTTGCGTGTGCAGTCACGCCACGTTTTACGCGAGCCATATCGGTTCTCCTTGAAATCTATCGGAATGCGTTGGGATAAAGTGCGGGCGTTACTTGCCGTAGGGCATGAACTGCTTGACGATCTTGGCGTCCTGATCGGACAGGACCATCGTGCCGCGCGCATCACGGATAAATTTGTTGGAACGCTTGATCATGCCGTGCTGCTTGCCTGCAGCCGCGACCTTGACCTTGCCGCTCGCGGTCAGCTTGAAACGCTTCTTGACCGACGATTTCGTCTTCATCTTGGGCATTTTGCTACTCCGTTGTTGTTGATTGGGGCTGCCGGGCGACGAACCCGGGCCACATTGCATTTTCGAGCAGACACGGCATGCCCTGCCGGCCTGCTCCATGGCGGTCCGCCGAAAGGCGATCCGTCAGGACGGCGCGCTTATACGCGGTTTGTCTGAAAAGCGCAACCGGTTGTCTTGCCACACACGCAATTCGCCGCCTCGGCCAGTTTTCCTGACCGGACGGCGCGTCAGAAGCGTGCCCGAAGGCTTATTTCGGTGCAAGCACCATCAGCATCTGGCGGCCTTCGAGCTTCGGCTCGGCTTCCACCTTGGCGATTTCGGCGGTGTCTTCCTTGACCTGGGACAGAAGCTTCATGCCCAGTTCCTGGTGCGCCATCTCGCGACCGCGGAAACGGAGCGTCACCTTCACCTTGTCGCCTTCCTCGAAGAACTTGTTCATCGCCTTCATCTTCACCTGATAGTCATGGGTGTCGATGTTGGGGCGCATCTTGATCTCTTTGACTTCGACGACTTTCTGCTTCTTGCGGGCCTCGGCGGCGCGCTTCTGGTTCGCGTATTTCAGCTTGCCGAGGTCAAGAATCTTGCAAACGGGCGGCGTCGAGTTGGGGGCGATCTCGACGAGATCAAGCCCGGCTTCCTCAGCCATTCTCAACGCATCTTCAGTCAGTACGACGCCCTGGTTCTCCCCTTCTGCATCGATCAGCTGCACTTCGCGGATGCGAATGTCGCGATTGGCGCGGGGACCTTCCTTGGTCGGGGGAGCGGCTCTGTGGGGTCTGCGAATGGTCGTGATCTCCTCAATGATTGAAAATCGGGTTCTGAAGCGCCAAGTCCATAGCCTGAGGCACTTATCGGACACAAATGGTTGTTAAGCCCGTCCAATGTCAATAACACAGCCCAAAAAGAAAATCACCTCTTGATCGCGAGATCGGCGCGATCGCGGGCTTTTGGAGCGAAACCGGCGGAGACTATCATGCAGCAGGATGTTGCGCTGACCTATATCGAAATCGATCACGGCGAGGGGCCGCTGAAGATCGCCATGCGCCTGCGTCAGGGATCAGGCGACGCGCCGGCGCTGGTCTGGTTCTCCGGCTACGGCTCCGACATGCTCGGCACCAAGGCCGAGGCGCTTGACACCTATGCCGGCAAAAAAGACCTTGCCATGATCCGCTTCGACTATACGGGCCACGGCGAAAGCGAGGGCGCGTTCAAGGACGGCACGATCTCGCGCTGGCTTGCAGACGCGCTCAGGGCCATCGAGCGGGCTGCTCCTGAGCGGATCATCATCATCGGCTCGTCCATGGGCGGCTGGCTGGCGCTCAGGGCGGTGCAGGAACTGAAGAAGCAGGCCGGCGGACCGAAGGTCGAGGGCCTGCTACTGCTTGCCCCCGCGCCGGATTTCACCAGCGAACTGATCGAGCCGGACCTGAATGACGCCGAATGCAAGGCGTTGGCCGAACAGGGCTATTTCGAGGAGGCCTCACCCTACGGTCCCGAGCCCACAATCTTTACCGCGAAGCTGCTTGACGACGGTCGGCGCAACCGCGTGCTGAACGGCATTATCGAGACGGGATGTCCGGTTCATATTATCCAGGGCAAGCAGGACGCGGACGTTCCCTATGCGCATGCGCTGAAGCTGATGTCGCATCTGCCGGCCGACGACGTGGTGCTCACCCTGGTGCAGGACGGCGACCACCGCCTGTCGCGGCCGGAGGATATCGAGCGCATGCTGAAGGCCGTCGGCGATCTCGTTTCCGGAGCCAGCGGAAGTTAACCATTCCTTAAGATCCTGCCGCCGGCACAGCCGTGACTGATTGACTCCGTCCGCCTTATCTCCTTAACTCTTTGTTAAGAATTCAACAGGCGGATGGGTATAGCGTGCCTCGTTTCAATCAACTGGCATATATGGTTTTCGGTGCGATCGCGGCCATGTTCTCGGCCGGTCTGTTTGCGCCGGCGCTTTCCGCCGGAATGCCCGCCATGCCGATTGGCGGCATCACATCCCAGCCCATCGGCCATTTCGAGTTCTGCCAGCAGCACCGTCGCGATTGCGAGCCCGAGGCCGGGCTCTCCGGCCCGGCCCGGTTAACCTCGTTCGGCTGGCGTTCGGTTGAGGAGATCAATCTCGCCGTCAACGCCGAGGTCGAGCCAATGACGGACGAGGAGCTTTACGGCCGCGAGGAAGTCTGGGCCTATCCGAAGAGCGGCGCGGGCGATTGCGAGGACTTTGTCCTGGAAAAGCGCCGTCGGCTGATGAAGGCCGGCTTCTCGGCCTCCGATCTTCTGATCACCGTTGTGCGCAAGCCCAATGGCGAGGGCCATGCCGTGCTGACGCTGCGCTCCAGCAAGGGCGATTTCATTCTCGACAATCTGAGCGACGAAATCCTGCCCTGGGCCGAAACGCCCTATACCTTCCTGAAGCGCCAGGCCTCCTTCGATGCCGGCCGCTGGGTCAAGGTCGAAACCGGCACGGACCTGCCCGTCGCTTCGCTGCGGTGAACAGCCTGAGGCGTGCGGAGCGCCCGGTCGAAAGATAACAAGCAAGGTGCGGCACTTCGGGTGATCCTTTCCTCCCGAAAATGCTGCAACAAGGAACCGGAGCAGGCCGGAAGAGCCTGAAAGGGAGGCTCGGACGGTTTTCATGCATATCCCACCGAAGGCATCGATCGTCGTTCTGACCGGGGCGGGCATTTCCGCCGAGAGCGGCCTTGCCACCTTTCGCGACAATGGCGGCCTCTGGGCCGATCACGATATCCGCGATGTCGCCACGCCCGAGGGTTTTCACCGCAATCCGGACCTCGTCTTCGATTTCTACAACATGCGTCGTCGCGAGGCGGCAAAGGCCAGCCCGAACGCGGCCCACAACGCGCTGGCGAAGCTGGAAAACGCCTGGGATGGCCCGTTCCTGCTGATTACCCAGAATGTCGACAATCTGCACGAGAAGGCCGGCTCGAAGAATGTGCTGCACATGCACGGCAAGCTGAATTCGGCGCTCTGTTCCGAGTGCGGCAGCCACCAGCAATGGGACGGCGATCTTGATGACGGCGAGGTCTGTTCCAGCTGCGCGCGGGCCGCCCTCCGGCCCGACATCGTCTGGTTCGGCGAGATGCCCTATGACATGGAGCGGATCGAAGCGGCGCTCGGCGGGGCCGAGCTATTTGTGTCGATCGGCACGTCCGGCACGGTCTATCCGGCCGCGGGCTTCGTCATGGAGGCAGCCGGCAATGGCGCCCGGACCGTCGAGGTCAATCTTCAGGCGACCGGCAATCCCCTGTTCGAGGATTGCTACGAGGGGCCGGCCGCGACCACGGTTCCGGCCTTTGTGGAAGCCCTGCTGGCGGGCCGGTAACGTGCTTACGCGACCCTGCGACGAAGGGTCATTTGACCATCGTCACTTATTCATGACAAAAGCAATCATGTTTATTGACGCCGCCGGCTGACTGGTCGCCGCGCGGCCTATCGGAGTTTTCTCATGTCTGAACAGGTCAATGATATCGCCCCGCCGGAAATCGAGCGCGTCCGCCACGAACTGAAGCGCCGGACGCTGAGGGTGGCGGCGGCGGACTATATCACCCCCGCCATGCGGCGCATCACCTTCGAATGCCCCGAACTTGCCGATTTCATCAGCGCGGCGCCCGACGATCATATCAAGCTGTTCTTCGACACGGGCGAAGAGAAACCGGCGATGCGCGACTATACGCCGCGCCGCTACGACAATGACCAGCGGTCGCTCACCATCGATTTCGCCATCCACGATGCGGGCCCGGCAACGGCTTGGGCGGTTGCCGCAAAACCCGGCGATACGCTTGAGATCGGCGGGCCGCGCGGTTCCGCCGTGGTGAAAGGGCCGGTCGCCCACTGGCTTCTGATCGGCGACGAGACCGCGCTACCGGCAATCGGCCGGCGGATTGAGGAAGCGGAGCCCGGAACGCGGATCACTGCCATCATCGCCGTGTCGTCGTCCGATGACGGTCAGGCCTTCAAGACAGCGGCCGATGTCGAGTTTAGCTGGATCGACCGGGCCGGCGCCGATGCGACCGACCCCGCGCCGTTTCTCGAGGCGCTCAAGGCCGTCGCGCTGCCGCCGCAGACCTTTGCCTGGATCGGCGCCGAGGCCCGCGTGGCGCGCGCGATCCGCACGTACCTCGTGGAAGAGCGCGGCCATCCGCTGACCTGGATGAATGCCTCCGGCTACTGGGTCGCCAATCAGGCGGGCACCAGCGAAAAGAACATGTGACCTGTCGCATGATTGCAGCAAAAGCCTGCAATCATCGCGACGGACAAGCGGGATTTGACCTTCTCTCGATGTTAGTTTAGAAGAATTCTAAATTCATTTCGGGATGATGATCATGGCATTCAATCTGTTTTCAAGGCCACGCCGCGCCTTCTCCTCGCTCTCCGAGCAGGAAGTCCTGGCGCTCGCCATCTCCTCGGAAGAGGATGATGCGCGCATCTACAAATCCTATGCGGAGCATCTGCGGTCCGAATATCCGGATTCTGCGAAGATTTTCGATGACATGGCGATGGTCGAGGACAGCCACCGGCGCATGCTGATCGACATGCACAAGCGCCGCTTCGGCGATGTCATCCCGCTGATCCGGCGTGAACATGTGCGCGGTTTCTACGAGCGGCGTCCGGACTGGCTGATGAAGAGCCTGCCGCTCGACAAGATCCGCGACCAGACGGTGACGATGGAAGAGCAGGCATGCCGGTTCTACCGCGCGGCCGCCGCCCAGGTCAGCGATGCCGACACCCGCAAGCTGCTCGGCGATCTTGCCATGGCCGAAGAGGCGCATGAGGAAACCGCCGTCGCGCTCAGCGAAAAGCATGCGCCGAAGGATGTCCGGGATGAGGAAAGCCTGAAGGAGCGCCGGCAGTTCGTGTTGACCTGGGTGCAGCCGGGGCTTGCCGGGCTGATGGACGGCTCGGTCTCCACGCTTGCGCCGATCTTTGCCGCCGCCTTTGCCACGCAGGATACCAAGCAGACCTTCCTGATCGGCCTTTCGGCGGCCGTCGGCGCCGGCATTTCCATGGGCTTCACCGAGGCCGCCCATGATGACGGCAAGCTTTCCGGGCGCGGGTCGCCGATCAAGCGCGGCATCGCCTCCGGCGTCATGACCATGGTCGGCGGCCTCGGCCATGCGCTGCCCTATCTGATCCCGGAATTCTGGACGGCGACGATCGTCGCCATCATCGTGGTGTTCTTCGAACTCTGGGCGATCGCCTTCATCCAGAACAAATATATGGAAACGCCCTTCATGCGGGCCGCCTTCCAGGTCGTGCTCGGCGGCGGCCTGGTGCTCGCCGCCGGCATGCTGATCGGCAGCGGCTGATCAGCCGTAACTGCGCGTCGGCCGGTCCATCACCCGCCGGCCGAACAGGCTGGCCGTGAGGTCCGTCATCAGGATGGCCGCCTTGCCGCGTTCGTCGAGAAACGGATTGAGTTCCACCAGGTCGAGCGAGGTGACGAGTTCGCTGTCATGCAGCATCTCCATCACCAGATGGGCCTCGCGGAAGGTCGCGCCGCCCGGAACCGTGGTGCCGACGCCCGGCGCGACGGCAGGGTCGAGAAAATCGACGTCGAAGCTGACATGCAGCATGCCGTCCTCAGCGACGACCATACCGAGAAACGCCGACAGGAGGGCGGCAATGCCGCTTTCGTCGATGGCGCGCATGTCGTGGACGGTGACGCCGCTTTCCTTCAGCGCCGCGCGCTCGGGCGGATCGACGCTGCGGATGCCGAGCATGCAGACATTTTTCGGGTCAACCGGCGCATCAAGCGGTGGGAAAATGCCTTCAAATCCTGGTCTACCGGTGAAATAGGCCGCCGGTGTGCCGTGGAGATTGCCGCTTTCGGTGCTCTCCAGCGTGTGAAAATCGGTATGGGCGTCCAGCCAGAGGACAAAGAGCGGCCGGCCCTGCTGTTTCGCCCGCCGGGAAACGCCGGCAACGCTTGCCGCCGCCATCACATGATCGCCGCCCATGAAGATCGGCAGGCCGTTCCCGGAAATCTCGAACGCCTTGTCATATAGCGCATCGAGCCAGGAGACGGTTTCGCCAAGCGCCTTGAGCTTGGCATTGGGGTGGGAAACCGCGCGCCGGGGCGCCGGCGCAAGGTCGCCGAGATCGACCACGTCGTGACCCAGGCCGGCAAGCGCTTCGCCAAGGCCGGCGGCTCTCAACCCGTTCGGCCCCATGTTGCAGCCTTTCCGGCCCGAGCCGGACTGGACGGGAACGCCGAGCAATGTGCAATGCATGAAAAACTCCGTTTTCGGTTTCCGTCTTCGACAGAAGTCGGCAATAATAACCGCCCCGAAGGGCGGTCCAGAATCGTCGGAAACCAGTATAGACCCTTGTTGACTTTGCTTTGAAGGGTGGCAGGAAGACGGATAAATACGGTAGCGCTGCCATTTACGCCTTTCAATTTCGCGCAAGGGCGTTTGACTTGCGGAAAATTGTGCTATGCCTTGCTATTGGTTGAGAGGAACCGGGAGGCTCCATGAAGAGGAAACCGGCAGATGTCCAACCCCGTTTCAGGGTCTGGGTTGAAATCCGCCCGCCTGCCTCCGCCCCTTTTGTCCCTTGGGTTTTCGCATGAGACGATCGTGATGGAAGAGGTTGAAACGGCGCGGTGGTTTCGTGCCGCCATTGCCCGGGTGTCGTCCTGTCTGGCCGTGCTTGCGGTTCTGCTGCTTGGCGCCGTCCCGACGGCAAGGGCGCAGGACCTCGAGCTGAGCGCGGACGAGCGTGCCTATATTGCCGCGCGCGGTCCGGTCAGCGTCGGCGTTGTCGCCGACAACGACCCCTACTCCTTCTATCGCAACGGCAATATCATGGGCTGGACGGTTGATCTCATCGGCGTGATCGGCACCATGACCGGGCTCGATTTCAAGCTGCGCATGGGCTCCTGGTCGGATGTCTACGGCCAGTTCCGCGCGGGTGGGCTCGATATCATCGCCGATATTTCCGAGACCGAGGAACGCAGCCGTTTCATCACCTTTACCGATCCCTACCATCTGCGCCGAACGGTGCTTTACGAAAATGTCGATCAGTCCTTCGACAGGCCCCTCACGCTCGATCAGCTGAAACAGAAGCGCATCGGCATCATCCGTGACATCTATTATGCCGATGCGCTGCGCGAGATCGGAGTGAGGCCCGTCACCTATGCCACTTACCGCGACCTGATGGCGGCCGTCGCCTTCGGCTGGGTGGACGGCGTGCTGGCAGCGGAGATGACCGGGAATTTCTTCCTGCGCGAAAACGGCTTCACCAATGTCGCGAATGCCGGAACGCCGCCGCTGACGGCGGTGGCGCTCGAGGATTTCCGCCTTGGCGTTCTCAGCCGTGACGGTGACGAGAATGCGAAGGTGCTCGCCGACATCCTGGAGAAGGCCATCACGGCGATGCCGACGGATACGCTGGATGCGATCACCACGCGCTGGCTTTCCTATCGCTCCGAGCGGTCGATGAGCACGGGGCCGCTTCGCCTGCTGCCGGAGGAGCAGGCCTTCGTCAAGGGCGCGCCGCCGTTGAAAATCGGGTTCTCGCTTGACTACGAGCCGTTCAGCTACCTTGACAATGGACGCGGCAAGGGGTTTGCGGAAGACATAACCCAATATATCGCATCCGCCACTGGCCTCGTATTCGAGCGCGTCTATGACAACTGGTCGGGATTGCTCCGCCGCTTTCGCGAGGGCGAACTCGACGTTGTCACCAACATCTCTTTCACGGACGAGCGGGCCGAGTTCACGCTGTATTCCGATCTTTACCACCGGGTGCCGAATGCCGTCTTCCTGCCCTCCGGAGCGGGTCCCTATGCAGGTCTCGAGAGCCTTGAAGGCAAGTCCATCGGCATCAGCCGTGACATCTACTACGCCGACGCTCTCAAGGCTCGTTTCGAGGATGTCCGCGAGTTTGATAGCCGGGAAGAGCTGATGCAGTCGCTTTCCGGCCGCGAGATTGATGTGGTGATCACCTCGCTGAGCAATGGTACCGCGATTATCCGCCAACAGGGGCTGATCAATATTCAGATCGGCGGCGAGTTCCTGATGGACGGCGTCGAGCG